>CALBHM010000025.1 GCA_937892835.1 uncultured Ruminococcus sp.
ATGCTCACACTGTGATGAAACTGTCACTGCGATATATAATTATCACAATTTTCACGGCTCAGTTGTTGAATGTAATTTAAATGTCGGTGTGTTTTTATCAGACAGCAAAACCGATAATCTGTACATACGGTTCTATACGGTTTCACTGTTTTTTAACGCTCACGAGATTATGCCACACATTGCAATCAACGAGGTTCAGCGGTATTTATTCACGGCAAATCAGGCGTTCCGATACGGTCCAAAATACGCATGGGAAATCAGAGACAGATACTATACAAAGGTAGTGACAGGCTGGGGGCTGCGAACAAAATTTGGCGAACCTGTATTTCAAAATTATGGCGGGTATAATTTTATCAATTATACCGCATTAAAAGGAACAGCTTGCGAGCATTCGGCAATGAGCGAAAATTTCGGCGGTATATCATACTTGCGTTTTTGGCAGTCGCATAAAAATGTCGAGGCACTTGTCAAATGTGGTTTGTACAACGCTGTAAAGTACGATTTAGACAGAATCAACTGGAAAGAAACCGAACCGCACAAAATGCTCGGTGTAACCAAAGATGTTATGCGTGCTATCCGCAAGGGTCAGTTCGAGTATACTGATTATTTCGGAGCGAAAGAGGCGTTTCCTAAGATTACCGACCTTGAGCGTCTTATTGATACATTCAAATTAGTTCGTTATTCATTTGGCACACTTGACGAACTTGAAAAAAGGCTCAGCGCCGACAGATACGAAATTATGAAGTATCTCGTAAAGCAGAAGACGCCAATCAATGACTATATGGATTATGTCCGTATAATGCAGAGCTTCAACGCCGATTTCAGCGACAGGCAGATATGCTTTCCAAAAAAACTGAAGGTAGCTCACGACCGTTCAGAAGCTATGCGGCAGGCACGGGAGCGTGAAGAAAAAGCAAAGAAAAACGCTAAGCTGACTGAACAGCTGAACACTTTGAAAGTAAAGCGGAAAATACTTGAGTTTTCGACCGATGAATACTTTATCCGTCAGCCCGACGGCACGGACGAAATAGTCGCTGAAGGGCAGAAGCTAAGCCATTGCGTCGGTGGTTACGCCGAAAGACACGCAACCGGCAAGCTCACGATTATGTTTCTCCGTCGAAAATCTGCACCGAACGAGCCATTCTATACGATTGAGGTATCGAACACATATAAAATAGTCCAGTGCAGAGGTTATAAAAACAACTGGGTTAAAAACGGCGGGCAAGAAAAACCACAGGAAATAATCGATGTCGAGAAGATGTATCAGCAGTACCTTGACGGTATTGCGGCGAAAAAATCAAAAGCAAAATCAAAATCAAGGAGGAAAACAGCATGATAGTTCCAGGACTTCGCACACCGCCTGCGGATACAGAAAAGGCGGTAACAGACGATTACGTCAAGGCAGTAAATCTTAACTACCACATCAAAGCGGCGGCACAGGTAGCACAACAGAGCCTGTACGAGATGTGCTCAGGTTTTAAAGAGATGAGGGACAGCAAGCTCTATAAGGAACTCGGGTATAGCACGTTTGAGGATTACTGCGAACAGGAAACAGAAATCACTCGCAGACAGGTTTACAGAATGATCGATACCGCCGAAAAGCTTCCGAAAGATTTTGTGACATCGATGTCACAAATTGGCTCAACAAAACTTTACTTGCTTACTAAGCTCTCCGAAGAAGAACGTACAGAAATAACCGAGAAAACCGACCTCGAAAGCACCTCCGTCCGTGAGCTTGAACAGCAGATACGGCAGATCAGAGCGGAAAAGGACAAGGCAGTAGCTGATAAGTCGGTCGCAGAAGCCGAAGCCTCCGCCGCCGCTCAGCAGGCGAAATCGCTTGAAAAAGCCAAGAACGCACTGTCACAGCAGATAGCGGCGCTCGAAGCAGAAATAAAAGAGCTTGAAAACCGTCCCGTAGAGGTCGCAGTCGAGCCGGCAAAGGACGGCGTTATGGACAAGACAGCGTTTGATAATATCTGCAAGACTTATGAACAGCAGCTCGACAAGGTGCAGGAGGACGCATTGCAGGACACTATCCGCCTGAACCGTGAGCATACAGAGCAGATGAACAGCCTTAAAGCCGAAAACGAGAAAAAGCTTGAAGAGCTCCGCAACCAGCTTGAAGCCGCTAAGCGTGAGCAGTCTGAGCTTACGGTGACTGTGCCCGACAGCAAGGAAACGTTCAAGGCGTACCTTGCCACAGCTATTGATGCGGCAAAGCGGCTCTGCGAGTTCATCGGCAAAAATTCTGCCGACAATAATCACGAATTATTCGTGACAAAGGCAAAGCAGTTTTTCGAGAAAATGACGGAGGAAATATAATGGCATCACTTTATGACATCGACACTCGCCTGTACTCGCTTTTAGACGAGGAAACAGGCGAAATCACGGACGTTGAAGCGTTTGAGAAGATACAGCTTGAGCGTGACGAGAAGATTGAGAACATCGCCTTGTGGGTAAAAAACCTCAAGGCAGATGTAGAAGCACTCAAAGCTGAAAAGCTGGCTTTTGCCGAGCGTCAGAAAGCCGCTGAAAAGAAAATCGACAGCTTAAAGCGCTTGCTGTCGGACGCTCTCGGCGGTCAGAGCTTCAAGACTGCAAGAGTTGCACTGTCTTTCCGCAAGAGCTCGGAGGTGCAGATAGATGATATCGAGGAGCTGTCAGACGAGTATCTGAGATATAAAGCACCTGAGCCTGACAAGACAGCGATAAAAGCGGCGATAAACGAAGGAAAGGAGGTAGCAGGTGCAAAGCTTGTGAGCAAGATCAACCTGCAAATCAAATAATGGGTATACCGGTTTTAATTGTAGGACGAAGCGGTAGTGGCAAAAGCACATCGCTCAGGCACTGTCAGGACTTTGCCGTGTTTAACGTGATCGGCAAACCTCTGCCGTTCAGAAACCCGCCGAAAACGATGTGTACAGATGACTATGCTACCATAGTCAGGGGACTTGCCAAGTGTAAGGCAAAGTCTATCGTGATAGACGATGCGGGCTATCTGATGACGAACCAGTTTATGAGAGGACATTCTTCGACCGGCACAGGCAATCAGATATACAGTTTTTACAACAGCGTCGCAGATCAGTTCTGGAGCTTGCTTGAAAACATCAAGGCACTTCCGCCGGATAAGATCGTCTATGTGATGATGCACACGGACGCAGACGATAACGGAAACATGAAGCCGAAGACTATCGGCAAACTGCTTGACGAAAAAGTCTGCATAGAAGGTATGTGCACTGTGGTCCTCAGAAGCGTTTACGAAGACGGTAAATATGTCTTTTTGACGAACAAGCAGGATGACAAGTGCCTTGAAAAATCGCCTATAGATATGTTTTCTGAAACGGCTATAGATAATGACTTAAAGATGGTGGACAACACTATCAGAGAATATTACAACATAACGGAGGATAAAGAAAATGCTTGAACCTAAGGGTTACAAAGATGTACAGGAGTTTGGCGAGTATGAAAAACTCGCTCCGGGCGGTCACGTCATGAAGATACTTAAGGTCGAGGAAACGACTTCAAGAAACGGTGATGATATGATAAAAATCTATCTCGACACCGACAAAAGCGATAAACAGCCGGGCTTCTTCAAGAAGCGTTATGACGGTGACACCAGAGAAAACAAGAAGTGGGGCTGTATCGTAAATCAGCTCGTTATCGACGCTAAGACAGGACTTGCAAGCAGAGGCTTAAAGACATTCCACACTTGCGTTGAGAAATCAAACAGCAGTACCTTTAAGCTCGTGTGGGGCGATAAGTACGCCGATAACTTCAAGGGCAAGCTCATCGGCGGACTATTCCGCAACGAGGAGTATCCGAAGCAGGACGGTAAAACAACGGGTTGGGCTGTAAAGCTCATGGCTTTTCACTCTGTAGGTGCTGTGCTTGAAGGTTTGAAAGTACCTGATGACAAGCCACTTGATCAGAGTAACACAATGGGCAACTTCGGCAGCGTGATAGCACCTCCGCCGGAAGCACCCGCACCGACAGACGAAGATTATCCGTTCTAAATAAAACAAAAGAGGTAAAAGCCAATGGCGACAGAAGATATTGAAAAGTTAAAGCCTGTCGAGGAGTTCACCAAAGAGGATTTTCTCACGGGGCTTGCACCATATCAGTACTGCTGTGCTTTCCTTGATGATCCTTTCGAGTTCGAGCGTGCGAAGGCAAGAGTAACCGAGCGGGCGGCAGAGCTGAAAATACGAAGCTTTATGACCCTGCTCGGCAACTACTGCCGAAAATATGAAAAAAACCTCTCGGAAACTTTTACAGCTACAAACTTCCCGCTTCAACCGGTTCAGCTGATCTGCGGCAATTATATTTGCGACTATACCGGAGTGTCGCTCGACGGTGAAACCGTCTGCTCACACCCGATAATGCCAATAATGCGGCTTTGCAACATCGATACAGGTGTCGAAAAGATAAAGATAGCCTACTCGCGAGGCGGAAAAGCGTTCCGATATCTAATCGTTGACCGCAAGACGATATCATCGGCGAATAAAATCGTTGACTTATCGGATAGCGGTATAGCGGTTACGTCCGAAAGTGCAAAAGCGCTTGTAAAGTATTTTGCGAAAATCGAGCAGCTTAACCCTGAGTTGCTTCCTGAAACCGAGTGTGTCACTCGCATGGGCTGGATAACGCAGGCGGATGAACAGCTTGATTTTGCGCCGTATATCGACAGTATAGCGTTTGACGGCGAAGCAGAGTATAAGAAGCACTATGACAGCGTAAGGACGGCGGGAGATGTCCGCAAGTGGTATGAAGTGATATATCAGAATATCCGCCTGAAATCGGTAGCGGCGAGAATGGTTTTCGCGTCTTCGCTTGCGTCCGTGCTTGTAAAACCGCTCGGCTGTAACTGCTTCTGGGTGCATCTCTGGGGCGAGACAGAAAGTGCAAAGACGGTCCTTGCGATGACAGCGGCAAGTATATGGGGCAATCCCGAAATAGGCGATTACATCATGACTTTTAATGCCACGATGGTAGGTATGGAAAAAACGGCGGCATTTTATAATAATCTGCCGTACATACTGGACGAGCTAAAGATTATCAACGATAAGCGAGATCTGGATAATCTGATATATATGCTGACTGAAGGCTCAGGCAGGAGCAGAGGTAACAAACTCGGCGGACTTGACGCAGTGCCAAAGTGGAAAAATGCAGTAATTACAACGGGCGAGCGACCGATTACAACAGCACGCTCCGGCGGCGGATCTATCAATCGAGTAATAGAAATTGAGTGCAAGGAAAAGTTCTTTGACGATCCCAGGCACGTTGCGAACACAGTAAAAGCAAACTATGGATTTTTCGGCAAGATGTTTGTGCAGAAGCTGATAAGCGACGGCTTCGGACACGCTGAGGAGTTGTTTGACGGCTATCAGAAGAAGCTGATATCAGAGTACGATATAATGCAGAAACAGGCGCAGAGCGCCGCTCTGATACTCACAGCGGACACGCTGATGTGCGAAATGCTCGGCATAGAAGAAACGGCACTGAAAACGGACGAAGTAGCCGAATTTTTAAAAACTAAGGCTTCTGTAAGCGTCAATCCAAGAGCGTATGAGTATATATGCAGTTTTGTTGCCTTGAACTCAACACGCTTTATATACAATCCGGACAAACCTATCGATCAGTGGGGAGTGCTTGCAGGAGATAAGCGTTCTGTGTACATAGCTGTACCTATATTTCGGAAGGCGTGTGAAGAGGAAAGCTACAATTCTCAAGCGTTGCTATCATACCTGCGTGACAATCATCTTATCGAGATAGACAAAAAAGGCAAAAACTCTGTAAACAAGCGGGTTAATGGCTTAGGCACACGGTGTGTGCACTTGACACTTCCGTCGGAAGACGATGCAAAATACGACGATATAGATTTTTAAGCGTTACACCTGGTACACCTGAGTTACACCATAGGTGTAACGGCTAGATTGGCTCTGTGAGCGGTTTTAAGGACAATGTTACACCTGTTACACCTTTTTCGGGTATAACGTTATATTCTGTATAAATAATTTCAACGTTGTATTTATATAGATTTTTTCTATAGAGAAATGCGTTTTTAGGTGTAACGGTGTAACAAAGTGCTTTAATCGCAGTCACAGAGCGATTTCACAGTGTTACACCTTGGGTGTAACAAACGTGTAACAGGTGTAACACGGAAAGGAGGATAGCACGCATATATGCAACTATATGACTATCAAAGCAATCTGATAGATAATCTGTCACGTTCCTGGCGTGAGGGCTATAAGCGTCCGTGTATCGTCCTTCCGTGCGGAGGCGGTAAGTCGGTCATAGCGTCAGAGATAGCAAAACGTACAACGGATAATCGTAATCGTGTCCTGTTTATGGTACACAGACAGGAATTGTGCGATCAGATATATAGCACGTTCAGCGGATACGGCGTAGATATGAAATTGTGCTCCGTGAATATGGTGCAGACCATATCACGACACCTGCGGGACGTAGAATCGCCTACGCTGATAATCACAGACGAAAATCATCACTGCATTGCAAATACATATCGCAAAGTGTATGAAGCGTTCCCAAAAGCGTACTGCGTTGGGCTTACAGCAACACCGGTACGGCTTAACGGTGGCGGACTGGGTGAGATAAATGACAAGCTCATTGAAGGTCCTACGGCAAAATGGCTGATAGAAAATCACAGACTTGCGCCGTATCGATACTATGCTCCTGCTCTTGCGGATTGTTCACGTCTGATGTCACGATGTGGTGATTATTCTGCCGAAGATGTGGAACTGCTGATGGATAAGCCTAAGATATACGGTGATGTCATAAAGTTTTACAAGCAGTTATCAGACGGCGGTAAGGCTGTATGCTACTGTGCAACGATAAGGCACAGCACAGCGATGGCACAGCAGTTCTGCGATGCCGGTATACCTGCACGGCATATTGACGGCAGTACACCTAAAGCAGAGCGTGCACAGGTGATATCAGACTTCAGATCAGGTAAGGTTAAGATACTCTGTAACGTTGATCTTATATCTGAGGGGTTTGATGTTCCGGATTGCTCGGTGTCTATACTCCTTAGACCTACAAAGTCATTAACACTGTATATACAGCAGTCTATGCGCTGTATGCGGTATCAACCCGGCAAGACAGCTATCATCATAGATCATGTCGGAAACGTACACAGACACGGATTACCGGACGCAGAACGCAAGTGGACGCTTGAACCGAAAGCACCGACAAAAAAGCAAGCACAAGCAGAAATTAAGATAAAGCAGTGTCCTGAGTGCTATTTCACTCATGAACCCGCTGATGTTTGTCCGAACTGCGGGCATGTCTACGAAAAGACACAGCGGGAAATCAAGGAACAGCAGGAAGCAAAGCTGATCATGATTACAAGCGAGTATCAGGATGTTACTCAGTGCAGAAGTATACAAGAGTTATACGCATACGCAAAAATCAAAGGCTATAAGCCCGGATATGCGTATGTGAAAGCTAAGGAATGGGGTTGGTTCAGATAAGGGAGATTGACATACAGAACAGCATACGCCTTGCATTAGGTGAGAAGTGTGTTATCTTCCGTGCAAATGTCGGTGTGTTCAGTACGGTAGACGGAAGAACGGTATCGACAGGACTTCCGAAAGGGTTTTCGGACCTGTTCGGGTATCGTAAGTCTGATTGCAAGGCAGTGTTTATCGAAGTAAAAACGGCAACAGGCAAGGTAAGACCTCAGCAGGAGCAGTTTTTGAAAGCTATGAAAAGCTATGGAGCTATCGCAGGGGTATGCAGATCAGCGGAGGAGGCGCTTAAACTGATTGATGACGGCTGATGAGATAATCGAGCTTGCACGACATAACACGCCGCTCCCAGACGATGCAACGCTTGCGGAGGGGTTGCTGTATAAGTCAATGCGTCTGACGTATGCGGCATTCCGTGAGGGCGAGATAACAAAGGAACAGGGCGCACAAGAGCGTAAGCAGGCAGTAAAACAGTTTGACAAGTACCAGCTGTACGAAAAAGCGTACAGAAACAACGCTAAGCGTGGCAAAGTAATAGGCGGGCTACTTTGCGAGGTAAACAAGCACGGCTGTGAGCTGTGTAAAAGAATGGTTAAAATTTATGACGGAAGAGAGGCGCTTAAGGATGATAGGTGATGAGAATAAGTTTGACGGAGAAAAGATAAGGCTTGACTTGGTAGAGCCAAGCCTTATTGAAGCAATAGGAAAGATAAGGACTTACGGCGTTAAGAAGTATACCGATGAGCAGTCATGGAAGAAAGTTGAGAAACAGCGTTATATAGCGGCGGCTATGAGACACTTTGAAGCGTATCGCAAAGGAGAAATCAACGATGCCGAAATTTGTACTTACTGTATCAAAAGTACTGTTATTCCCGAAACCATAGGTCAGTACACAGAGCTGACAGACAAGAATGGCAAGAAGATTTTCGAGGGTGATATTGTTTGGTTTGACGATGAAGAAGAACGTGGTGTTGTCTATTTTGACGTTCGCACTGCCAGCTTTGTTGTACACTTTGATACGTTCGTCACGGATTTTGACCATCTTTATGACACAGACGTTGAGGTTATCGGCAACATTTACGATAATCCTGAGCTGATAGGAGGTGAAACGAATGAGTGAGAGATTTATTGAAGAAGAAACTTTAAACAAATGTAAAGAAAGGTTTGCTACGCATAAGGCAAACCTCATACAGAATACAGACCGCTATTTAATTTTTGATTGGCGTAGAGCTGACGGAAGTATCAACTATTATGTGAATTATATTCTCGACAAAAAAAGAGGAAGCCTAATAATAAGCGGCGACTTGGGAGACTGTGTTGCAACATGGTATAACGCAGTCAGTCCCCAACAGATAAAAAACTATCTTAAAGATATTTACTACTTCATAAGCAAATTCCAGTGTTCGACTGATAAATATATCTACTACCCAGACAACGCTTATGAGGGCATCAAATATCATCTGAAAGATTACATGGAAGTAGAGCTTGAAGAATTGCTGAAAGCCTGCAAAAAGCATTTATGGTATTCGGTTGAAACAGAAGACGAACTTTGGGAAGCTGTGAAGTCGAACATAGATGAAAATTGGGGTTCAGACATCGAACCACATTATTCGACAGATATGACAAACTTTTTAGAAGAACTGGACTGTGAGTATTATGAGTGGCTTTATGACTGTGGAGGACGAATAGATATGCGCGTATACTTGTGGGCGGTCGGCTACGAAATGGCTTATACACAGCTGGAACAACAAGGAGGTAAAACAAATGAATAATCTAAAAATCGGCGATAAAGTCGTTATGAATGACAAATATCACGTAAGCGCAGAAAACAAAGGCAGGGTGTGGACGGTCGGATCTGACCCGTGGGAGTGCTGTGGCAAGACCGTCGTAAAACTTGAAGGCAAGGCAGGCGGCTATGCAGTAGACGGGCTGGACTTAATAAGAAAAAGAGACGAGTACATCAAGCGTGAAGTTTTGTCTAAAATTATGAACGATATAGCAGGAGATGAAACTTGTCCTAACATTGCAGCGGATATTTATTATGCTGTAGATTGTGCACCTACGGCAGACGTCGAGCCTGTAAGGCACGGACACTGGGAAGAGGGCATTCGCACAAGAAGGTCAATAGCGGGGAAAATTGAGGACTTCAGATGTTACGAATGTTCGTCTTGCGGTGAGTACAGTCTTTGCGAAACAAAATATTGTCCTCGTTGCGGTGCAAAAATGGCATAGGAGGTAACAGAATGACCGCTAAAGAATACCTGTCGCGCTATCACCTTATCAACATACGCATAAATCAGAAGATAGACCAACAACGACAGCTTTGGGAACTCGCTACCAACATATCGCCGTCATCGGGCGGAGGACACAGCAGCGGGGTATCAGACA
>CALBHM010000026.1 GCA_937892835.1 uncultured Ruminococcus sp.
GTGCCCTCGTATATGGCTAATCCGCCGACTGTGTAGAAGCCTCTCATCTCACCGAAAAGCACACCGGCAGCCATTGGAAGAATGGCGATTATAGCGGTAAAGATCAGTCCCTCAACGATATTTCCGGTATAAGCGATTGCCGCCGAGGTTATCGTGAACGAGATGGCGTATATTCCAATAAAGCAGACTACCCAGTAAACTGCCATTTTGATTATCGGAGCATTCAGCGAGTAACCGACGCCGTATACAGCCACAAGCTCAAAGAATGCGGCAATGATTACGGCGGCGCAGAAGGGGAGAAGTCCTCCGAGATATTTCGCAAGGAAGATTTTTCTCCTGCTCATGCCGAGCGAGAAAATGACGTTGCATTGCTTCTTGCTCTGAGCGAATGAGAAGAGGATTATTCCGGCGAGAACTCCGCCGATTATAATCAGCACTTCTGCGAGAATATCACTGTTCTCAACCACATTGGACCAGAAAAATCCGAAGAATCTGTTCTTGTCAAATTGTGAGTTTTGAAATGTATGGAACGCTTCCATGCCGATGTAGTTAACAAGAGTTGACATGAACAGCGCAAGGAACGTGATTATCGGAACAAAACAGGTTTTTATGAAAGAATTTCTAAACAGTGCCGAGAAAGGCCCTGCCGCTGTGTTTTTATATTTCATAGCTTGCTCCCTCCTATTTGATATTCAGCTTGTTGTAAACGTCCGCCTTTATGGCATAGGTTGCGATTGAGCCGTCGTTGTATGTTACCTCAACCACACGGTCATCGTTGCCGTTGTAGCCGTAGAGCAGGGCGTTGTCAAGCACCGTTTGAATTGTGGATTTATCCTTTATTGAGCCGCCGACATGGTTTGCAAAGTCGTGGCTGGCCTGTCTGCTCAGGGTGTCGTTCGACGTAACCTCATCGGCGGAGGAATAGCCGGCAGCAAAGAGCGGAAGCATATCGGAGTTCTTCTTGCCGACTGTTTCGGCTCTCGTTGCGATTTTAATTCTTTTCACGTCGTCGGCTGTGATGTCAGACTTAAAGTATTGCATAAGATTTTTGTCGGTGAGATATTTAATTATATTTGTCATATCCTTGGTGACAACGATGCACTTATCAGACGAGATTGAAATACCTATGCCGAGGAGATCCGGAAAATCGGAACGTCTCTCTTTCACGGTGCCTGTTATTTCGCCTGTGTCAACATTGATAATCGAATCGTCGCTGCCGATTATCTCGTTATCTGCGAGATTGAGGATTGATGAAAGCGTTGTGTCATGGGGGAAATAGATAACTCCAAGCTCGTCCTCGGGATTGTGGAAATAAATCTGCTGTGCGCTTTGCTTTTCAAGGTCGGCGAGAATGGCCTCCATAAAGTCATATTCCAGTCCGTCAACATACTTGCAGCCTTTGAGGTTCTTCGGCAGCATACAGAAGCCGTCAAGAAAGTTTGAGGCTGTTGCTATCATACCGTTTGATGCGGCATGATATTCGAAGTAGTCCTTTATATTATTCTTGAATTCCGAAAGGTCGCTGAGGCCGAGTGCTTTAATTGCACTTTCGGTACTCATGGTGTCGTAATATCGTTCCACGGTTTTGCCGTTTTTGAGAGTGTACTCAATCAGTATGTTATAGCCGCAAACGTTATCGGCATTGGCCTTGAGCTTACCCTCCTTGGCGAGAGCCTTGTGTATATCTATAACCTTTTCAATCTCGTTGTCATTTTCAACCGTCCAGTATGCGAAATAAGGACCATAACCGGTTACTCCGCCCGTAAAAATAACATCGGTAAAATTCATGATAAATGAAATGTTGGCTTTTGTCATCGGAGCGTAGCCGTAAACCTCATCACGGTGAAGAGCCGACTCATAATTGACCGTTCCGTAAGGGTTGGCAATTTCCAAAGAAACATCAATTTTGTTAACCTTTTTTGCATCGGGAACGTATGAAGAATAGCCGAAAAGTCCAGTTGAGAAAATGGCCGTTATCACAGCATAAGCTGCAATATAAGCGACGAGCCTTTTCACCGATTGCTTCATGTTTTTCATTCGTTTGTATGTGAAAATAAATTTGAACACCAAATACACAAGTATAAAGGCCAAGATGAATGAAACGAATGCAATAACGGAACTGCGGTTTTCCGTCATGTTTAAAGAAACGATTGTTCCGACGTAGAAGCCGACCATTGTGCCGCAGATTTCGTTGAGACCCTTAGCTCTGCCAAAAAAGCCGCTGATTTCGTTTCTGCGTTTCGGGAAAGCCCAATAAGCGATTGCGAAAATTATTGCCGAAATGACAAAGCATGTTATCGTGCTCGACCAGTCATAAATTGTTAATTTGTTGAATCCGCTATATAGCCCTGTCAAATAACTGTTCGTATCGCCTCCTTTGTCGAAGGTCAAAAAGAACGAAGCAAAGAAGGGATTAAAAAAGTTTAAATCTCCGCTGTAGGTTTCGATGCCGCCATGAGTAAAAACTCTGCGCATATGGCCGAAGAAAACTCCGACAAAATTCGGGAAAAAAGCGATTATAACAGAGAAGATTCCCGATTCGACAATGTTGCCCGAGAAAGCCATTGCCGCCGCCACTATCGTGAAGGTGAGGACGTATGTTCCGAGCATGGAAAAGACCGAAAGCAGCGCAAGGTGGATCGTCGGGGACTTGACGATATAGCCTAAAATAAGGTTGACAATAATTTCAATGATTGCCGAAAAGGTAAGCACGGCAGCGAGCGGAACAATTCCGCCGAGGTACTTCGCAAGAAAAATTTCCCTGCGGCTCAGACCGAGCGAAAAGATGACGTTGCCCTGCTTTTTGCTTTGTGCAAATCTGAACAGGACAGTTGCCGAGACGATTGCAAAAATAATCGTGATAATAACAACGAGTATTATGCTTGAAAAAATCTCGTCCCAAAAATATCCGTATTTGTTGTAATAGCTGTATCCTTCAACAGAGTAATCGGGACCTCTGAGTGCGTCGGATATAATATCTGTCAGTATGGCAAGAATAAAAATAACAAGCGTCGCTATCGGAACAAACAGCGTCTTTTTGACCGAGTTCCAAAACATTGACGCAAAGGGATCACGAGAAGATTTGTTCAAAGTCATAATCCGTATCCTCCATCTCTTCAAGGAAAATCTCTTCGAGTGAAAGCGGGAAGCGTTCGCAAAGCACGGGATCAAGCGAATTGATAATTTCCTGAGCTTTTTCGACATTTTCCGAGACTGTAAATGTGATTATCTTGCCGTCCTTTTTGAAATTTTTAAGCTTGAGATCGCCGAATGCATCTCGGTCAACCTCGTCCCTGAATGCAAGGCGGAATTTGCAGCGTGTGCCGTTCATATCGTCAACGGCGCAGTCCATTGCAATCGTCTGACCGTTGATGAGTGCGATGTGGTCGCACATATCGGCGAGCTCATGAAGGTTATGCGAGGAAATGATAATCGAGCATTCCTTTTCCGCCA
>CALBHM010000027.1 GCA_937892835.1 uncultured Ruminococcus sp.
CGTACCAGCCGTATGTATCGTGTTGGAGAATCTCCTCGTCCGATCCCTGACGAAAACGGCCTATCTGACAGTCTGATACAAAGAGAACCTTTGTACTGTCGGCAGAAGCGGTTGTAAACGAATAGACATCGCTCCATGCTTTATCGGCGTAGTACTTGTAGTAGTAAGTGGTATCAGCCTCAAGCTCCGAAGCGGTCGCCTCATGAGTGTATTCAAAACAGAAAATATTGAATTTACTCTCAACATCGAGCGATTGTGCATCACTCATATCCTGCTTTGTGCCAACTTCAATTTCGGCCTTGCTGCTTTTGAATGACGACTGCCATGAAAAATTCATCTTTGTGTTGTCCTCACCGGGTGTCATAAGCAAAGAACCTTTCGATTCCAAAAGCTCGGCCCAGTTCTTTTCAAGCCAATCCTGCTGCGATTCAATCGCACCGGTTGAGAACGTAAACAAGCCGACAACCATTGTCAGCGAGAGCAGAACGGCTATAATTCTTTTTGCAATATTCATTAGTAATGCACCTCCGTTTGTACAATTATATCATAATATTTAAAACATTTAAAGCAAAAAATGTTGACTTTTTTTTGTGCAAACCTTATAATTGAGTAAAGGGTGATTCAATGAAAGAACTGTTAAATGAAATTTACAGATATTTGATTCCTGCCCTTTGCATCATCATTGCGGCATATTGCATTAAGCATCTGCTTTCAAGCCGTGCGCCCAAGGTTACGCCGGCTTATTTTTATGATGAGCAAAACGGCAAGGAATATACTATAACAAGCTGGGAAACCTCCATTGGCCGAAGCAATGCGTGCGATATTGTGCTGAACTACGCCTCTGTTTCACGTTTTCATGCTGTAATTTCAAAGCATAAAAAAGGCTGGGTCGTTACGGACACCCATTCAAGCTCCGGCACATATGTACATAATAAACGTATTGAAGAGCCGACCGTTGTTAATGACGGAGACGTTGTTTCTTTCGGCGGAATATCTCTTCAATTCAGAATAAAATAATTCAAAGGAGAATTATCATGAAGCTCAAAAAAGTCTTATCCGTCCTCACCTGTGCAACGCTTCTGTTCACGGCATCCTCCCCTCTCATGTCCGCCTATGCGGTCGGAGAAACCGACTACACGATAGTCAATCCGTATGACTGCGTTGACTGGGACAAGTGGGATTATTATAAAGCAAATCTTCACACCCATTCGGTTGCGTCCGACGGCAATCTGAGCATCACGGACATGGTTGAGTTGTATTACAGCCTTGACTATGATATTCTTGCAATGACCGACCACGGTGTTATCAATTACGGCTGGAACAAACCGAGACAGACTAACGGAATTTTCAACTATTTCCGCAAGGCTGATCCGATGAGCGATGAGGATTATCAGCGAATAACAACAGGCTCGGACAGAGGCGGTCGTGGAATGATCGATATTAAACAAGGCATTGAAATGAACATGGCTGTTATGACAAAAACTCATGTTAACGGCTATTTTACAGACTACGGACAGGCTGTTTGGGGCAATGAGAACGATTATCGTTCGTCTGTTGCAGCTGTTGACCGTCATGGCGGATTTACAGTTCTCAACCACGTTGGCGACTGGGTTAACTCAAACAATTTCCCCGAGCGTTCACACCAGGATTTCTACATCTCCTATTTTGCAAATATATTCAAAGATTACAAGAGCTGCCTCGGCATGGAGATAATCAACAATACAGACACCGTTACAAGAGCAGACAGAGCACTTTGGGACGAGCTTCTTCAGGTTGTAATCCCGACAGGCAGAAACATCATTGTTTTCGCCGATGATGACAGCGAATATGTTTCCGACGTTGGCAGAAGCTTTGAATACTTCCTCCTCCCCGAGAACACAGAGGAAAACGTTAAGGAAGCAATGCAGGTAGGCAACTTCTTCGCTTGCAGCAAGTTTCAGAAATACACCGACGGCACACCGGATTATGAGGGTAACGGTGAGGTTCCCCTTGTGTCGAACATCAAGGTCGATCAGAAAGAGAACACCATTGAGCTTACACTTGACAAGAACCGTGATTGCAACTCCGTTAAATGGATTGCCGACG
>CALBHM010000028.1 GCA_937892835.1 uncultured Ruminococcus sp.
GTTTATGCCTCAGATACCATTACACTGAAATCTGCGGTAACGCCCTGGTAGAGCTTTACCGTTGCCGGATAAGTGCCGAAGGCCTTGATATCGTCAACTGTGATTTTTCTCTTGTCAATATCAATACCGAGCTGAGTTTTCATAACTGCGGCAATTTCCTTGGCTGTAACAGAGCCGAAAAGACGTCCGCCCTGACCGGCCTTGGCAGTTACCTTTATTGTTTTACCGTTGATTTTGGCAGCAGAAGCCTTGGCCTCCTGAGTCTCAACGTCAATCTTGTGCTTCTTTGAATTTTCACGATTCTTAAGCTCCGTCATGGCCTGAGAATTGGCCTCTGCGGCAAGATTTCTCGGGAAAAGGAAGTTGCGTGCATATCCGTCGGATGCGTTGACAAGCTCACCCTTTTTGCCGAGACCCTTAACGTCCTGAGTAAGAATTACCTTCATAATTTATACCTCGCTTTTATTTAATGATTCGTTGTAGCGGTCGATGCTGTGCATTACCTGCTCAGTGACCTCTGCAACTGTTGAATTTTTAACCTGTACGGCAGCCATCGTCTGATGTCCTCCGCCGTTCATGTATTCCATAATAACCTGCACGTTGACCGCACCGAAGGAACGGGCGGAAACGCAAACGGCATCGCCGAGAGTGAAGATAACGAACGAAGCGTCAACTCCGCTGATACTCAAAAGCTCGTCGGCCGCCTGTGCGCTGATAAGCCGTATATCCTTTGACTCAACGTCGGCAACGGCTATTGCGCAGTTCTTATATTTCTTCGCCGAATCGACAATTTGATTTCTCTCGTGGTAGTTTTCAATATCGTTAGAGAACAATTTCTTGACCCTTATCGGGTCTGCGCCGAGGTCCTTAAGTCTCGCCGCCGCCTCAAATGTACCCACACCGACACGAAGAATAAAGTTCTTTGTGTCAAGCATAATTCCCGAAAGAAGTGCGTCGGCAACAAAGCTGCCTGTTTCGTCAACGGCCGGAATGTACTCGATAAGCTCCGTCACCATCTCCGAGGCCGAGGATGCGCTCGGGTCGTGGAAGAAGATAACGGCGTCGTCGATATAGTCAACCGCCTTTCTGTGGTGGTCGATAACGATGGTCATTCTCGACATTGAGAGCAGCTCCGGACATTCGACGAAGTTCTTGATGTGAGTATCAACAACTATAAGTAGATTTTTCTTGCTCTTTGCGAATTCAAGCTTCGCCGTCTGAGTCGGCATGACAACACCCGGGAACTCCGCTTCCGCTCTTTCAATAAGCGGCTTTGCCATTCCTCTGTCCTTATCAGTGACAAGGAATGCGTTCTTGCCGAGCTTTTTGGCGATACAAACCACACCCAAGGCCGAACCTATTGCGTCAAAATCGGGAAATCTGTGACCCATGACATAAACATTTTCGCAGCCCTGAATCAGCTCGGAAAGTGCAGATGCAACGACCCTCGACTTGACCTTGCTGCCCGTCTCGACGCTCTTTGAAACGCCGCCAAAGAAATCGTATTTGTCCTTATTTTTGATTACAACCTGGTCGCCGCCTCTGCCGAGTGCCATATCCAATGAAAGCTTTGCATTCTTCTCACATTCGGCAATGTCTGCGCCCGTGCCGACGCCGACTGAGAGCGTTACGCCGACATATTTGCCGTCGTAGGTGTAATTCCTTATCTTATCGAGGATATCGAATTTTCTCGATATCATGTCGTCAATATCCTGCTTCTCGGCAACAACATAGAAGCTGTTGTCGCTTATCTTGCTGATAAGGCAGGGATACTTTGAAAGCCATGTTTCGATGTTCTTCTCAACGCCGTTTCTGATTGCGGCGCAGTCGCTTTCCCGGTGATCCTGCTGAATCTCGGACATATTGTCGATCGTCATTATCGCAAGAGCCGGACGGCAGCGGAAATAGTCGTTGGCAATTCGTCTGTACTTCGTGATGTCGACAAGGTACATGACAACATATTCCTTCTCGCCGACCTGAGCACGGTGGGAGAAAACATTAAAGCTCTTGTCGTCGCAGTCAATGACAACACCGTTGACCGAAGCGTCAAGAATAGAATCTATTCCGACGTTCTCAAATACCGAGCTTAATTCACCGTAGCCCGAGGAATGAGGACCCATAGCCTGCTCAAAGCGTTCGTTGAACCACTCGATTTTTCCGTCGGGTGAGCAAATGACGATCGGCAGCGGAAAGCTGTCGGAAATATTTTTAACATACTGGTCAAGTTCGGAAGAGATATGTGTGATCATTTTCTGCTTCCTGATGCTCATCAAATCATAGTTCATAATCAGATAAACCACAACGGCAATATCGGCAACCAGCTCAACTATTGCAAGCCACAGCGGGCCGAGAATAAACGTCAGCACGGTGAACAGCAACGCCGCCGCCGAAGCGCCGCAGATAACGGGAAAGCTGCGTATCAATGATTTGATCTTGTCCTTCATAAATTAAACCTCCATGATAATCGAAAGGATCATCGGGCTTCTCTTTGTCTTTTCGTACATGAGGTGCGAAACCTCATCTCTGACCTTGGACTTAATAGTTGTCCAGTCACGGATATTATTGTAAATGCAGTTTTCTATTGCATATCTTGCAATCTCTCTCGCTTCGTCAATGAGTTCTTCGGATTCTCTGACGTAGACGAAGCCTCTTGTCATGATATCCGGGCCTGCCAAAATTTCACCCGTATATGAATCCATTGTTGCAACGACGATAATCAGGCCGTCCTCGGCAAGACGTTTTCTGTCTCTGAGAACAACGTTGCCGACGTCGCCGACACCCGAACCGTCAACAAATACCTGACCTGCCGGGATATTTTCAAGCTGCTTGATTCCGTTCTCGGAAAGCTCTAAGCATACGCCGTTATCGGGAATGAAAATATTGCTTTTCGGGATTCCCATGTTTATCGCAAGCTG
>CALBHM010000029.1 GCA_937892835.1 uncultured Ruminococcus sp.
GCCCAGCATCAAAAACAATTACTATTTTGTAAGACTTAAGAGAGGTTATTATAAATTTGAATCTGTCTATATCCACTCTCTCGTTGCTTACTACTTTTGCAAGGGTTGGCTTGTTAAGGATGTAATACACCATATCGACGGAAACACTCTCAACAATCGTGCAGATAACTTAATATGGGTCACCAACAAAGAACATGGAGAGTTGCACAAAATTTTGAAAAGTGGCGATAACAAAGCTTACAATAAGCGTATCCGTGAGATCCAAAAAGAAAATAACAAATGGTAATAGAGGTGATAATTATTTGAATACAGAATTAAAACAATTTATAGACAAATATATAAAGGAAGACACCGACACAAACAAGTTATCGGCGTTTCCGCTCCCGTGTGGAGTCGGCAAATCCGAATACATCAAATACTTGTTAGCGGAGGCGATCCAAACCAGCAAAGGTTTAATTGTGGTTACTGACTCCGTGGAGCGATTAAATGATTATGTGACAAATGGTCAGGATGACTATTTAGTTGAGTATATCCAGCGTAATTTAAACAGAGTATCAATTTTGACATCTGATACCATATCCAAAGAGGTATTAACAATAAATTATAAACCTATCCTATTGATGACTACTCAACGTTACTTTAACTTAGATAGAGACGAGATTATAAAACTGACAACAGGATCAATTAAAAGAGATCGTATCATATTTGATGAGAAGGTCTATCTATTAGAAAGTCGCAAACTAACGGTTAAATCATTAAACGATATAGCCACCGCATTAAGGGAAGGTCTGGACAATACCGTTGTCGACGATGATAAGCAATGGCTAATCGGTCAATACGATCATCTTAATGCAGTCCTCCAACAAAGACTCAGAGAGAACGAGGAGTTAAACAATAACACTGCTAACTTTCGTCGTGAGGTCTTTTTTGATGCGGACGGATTACAAATCAGCGTCGACGACGTTAAGTTTAAGGATTTAATAAGCAAATACAGAGCGTTGTTAAGACGATATAATCCGGATGTCTTAAAGGATTTAAAAGCCATTGACAAGCTACTGATTGACGGTGCTATTACCTCCCAAAAGGTTAAATCAAAGTCATCAAATCAAGAATATCAAAACTATTTTACAGTTGTAACCAATAACATAGATAAGTTAATCAATGTTGGTGCGAAGGTGTTTGTAATGGACGGCACCGCCGACATATCACCGGAATACAAATTAAATTGTGTTAATATGATCGACTGTACGCCCTTTAGAAAAGATTTAAGTAAACTAACTATAAACATAGTTAATGTAAATACAAGTAAAGGTAAGCTAACCACAAAGGGTAACAAGACCGATAATCTGATTAAATCAATAATTGATTACATTAAATCAGATCCACAAGTCTATAATACTATCTTTACTTATCAAGCGATAGAAAGCAGATTTAAAGATCAATTTAAGAATGTCAATCATTTTGGTAACATTAAGGGTAGTAACCAGTACAGGGAGGTTAATAACATCTGTCAGGTTGGTTTAAATAGATGGTCGGAGTTAATATATGTGTTATATGCAAATGAGATTGGACGCTGCAACGATCTTGACAAGTCATTAATTAAACGCATATACGACACAGAAACCATAGACAGAATTAGATGTGGTTTAATTCTGTCTGATATTGAACAAAACATATATAGATGTAGTATTAGAAATAAAGATAATAACCAGAAATGTAACTACATGATCTTGTTTAATACGGTTGAAAGATCAAGGCTATTTAAAGATTATAAACCATTGGTTACAATGATTGAGAGAAGATATAAACCTTTAGGAGCGACGATCAATGTAATTGATACACCTCCCAAATTCAAGCTCTTAAAGGCTGAGGAAAGAAACTCAGAAAATGAAACGAGCTTGCAGAAGTTTAACGAATGGTTTAAACGTCAACCTAAAGGTAGACTATTTAAACGATCAGATCTAAAAAATGAGATTAAATTAACAGATTCTCAATTCAAAGAAATAAAAAGGACAGGTATATTAAATTGCTTTAAAACTCAAAAACAAGGTGTATATCAGGTAAAATAACCTCTAAGGGGGGGAATTCTCTATATAAAATATTTATAGAAAATACCCCCCTTTAGCAAAGAAATAAACTTAAATAAGATCAATAAATAAACCAAAGCGAAACCATATAGTGTAGCTTCTGGTTTATGTGACTGTCTGTCAGGACATATACTATTACTTATTAACAGACAGTAAACTGTCTGCAATAATCTAATAATCAACAGTATTAACGTTAAATAGTCAATCATAGATTATTAGCTTATTTGATTAGCTATATTGATTTAAGTTATTCTATGGTTTATTAATGTAAGACAAGTAATAAATTAACTACCGCACACCTGAAGGTGTTTGCTCATCTCACCAAAAGAAAACACGCAGGATGCATTACTTAAAGTGCTTATTGGTTCGATGGTTTAACCAAATTATAATTTTCGGTGATTTTCGGACGAGATAACAAACCCTCAATTATTGGTAGTTTAGTTAAAATAAATATCTTTCGGCAAAGGTAAAATCCATATGCTAAACTCTCAGTTATTGAGGGTTTATACTGAAAAATCACCATTTTCGGTCGATGGTTCAAAAAAATTAACAGAATGAAATAAAAGTGAAAAATATTCACGAAATGAGGTAAAAAATGAAATTAGACAAATACATCCACACATTAGCAATAGAAATGACTCGTCGTTGTAACCTAAACTGTAACTTCTGCGGGAAAGGTACTGCACAAAACGTAGACATTAGTAAGGAAATCATAGACAAGACCCTTGACGAGATGCAAAACACCTATATCCACTCTTTACGGATAAGCGGAGGTGAACCACTGTTAGCTCCAGAAATGATCTGTTATTTGGTGGATCAAATCATCAGAAGACATATTTATTTAAATTCAGTATTTGTTTTTACGAATGGGAATGTAGAACCCAACGAAGAATTAAAAGATAGTCTAATTGACTTGTTGGTTTATTTGCGTAAAATCGAACCGGAGATTAGAAAATATATAATTTGGTCAACTAAGGCGTATAGTCAAGTCTATAAGGAAACTAATTGGCGTAAAGCATACATCATTGTAAGCGATAACGATAGACCGGACACCAATAATAAGCAAATTGATCAACTTATAGACTTTTATCAAAATAGCATAGACGACGAAGATTTTTGTATCATCCGTCAGAGCAACGATTTTAAAACCCATGACGGGATAGAACTTGAGGGCAACGCCTTAAAAAATTATAAAGAATTTTGCGGAGATGAGATCACCTTAGGCGAAATACGAATAATTGACAACGGCTACTACTTTATGTCTGAATCCGCAAATAACACATACGAAACGTTTTTTGAAAATGTAACGTTTATCTTAAAAACATTAACCGTCTCAGCGAATGGCAATGTATTTCCCGGTTGTCTGATGTCCTATGACAGAGTAGACAACGAATATATGTTTAATATTCTCGATTGTAAAAATAACTTTTTTGATCTTGTCAATGACTTCTGTTGGATGCATCCTCTTAATGAGAAAGCTATAAAAATTAGAAGCCACTTAAAAGAAATAAACTTTTGCAAAGAAAGAAACATAAAAGTTAAATATATGCAGCCGTCTGACTATGAGCTAATGAAAGCCCTAAACAAGCTCGTTGATGCCTGCGAATACAAAGCAAAAGATATACACGCTAAGTTACCAGACCTTGATTTTACAACCGTTGATCTGTTGGCTTCCACTGATTTGGTGTTAAATCTTTTCGATAAGAAAATAGACATTGATTTTATCAAAAACTATTTAAGACGTTGCACGACATGGGACGAAGAGGAAATTAATATGATCTCTCCCGAATGGTGCAAAGGGTTAATCAATTTTCTTGCTGAGAAATATAAAAATGAAAATAAAAACGAAGGTGAAAATGAATGACAAATGAGAAGATATTGAAAAAATCATATCAACATGATATCATAGTAAGCGGTAATTGCTGTCTTTTAAGGAGGGTCGCATATTGACAGCAAATCACAGCATTACAGCCAACATCTCACACAAAAAAGATATATATTACATAATCATTAGTTATTACACTAACGATGGTAAGCGTAAACAAAAATGGATCAAAACCAATCTAACCGTCAGCGGTAACAACAAACGTAAAATTGAGCAAACCAGACTATCACTTTTACAGGAATGGCAAGAAAAGGTAAAATATGCGGGAAGTGATATGCTTTTTGCAGATTTTATTTTAGAATGGCTTGAAATCATAAAACCAAACGTCAGACCTACTACATTCTATGGCTATAATCAGGTAATCAATTACGCTGTCGTTCCTTATTTTAGAGATCGCAAAATAACCTTATACGAATTAAAACCATATCATATACAGGAGTTTTACCGACATAGAATGATTGACGACGGCATATCTGCTAATACGATCTTGCATTATCATGCCAATATCCACAAAGCATTGGATTACGCCGTGAGATCTGAGATGATACCAAACAATCCAGCCGATAGAGTGGAGCTCCCCAAGAAGCAGAAGCACATCGCCAACTATTATACCCAAGCAGAGTTGAACGCTTTAATTGATAAGTCAAAAGGGCATAAATTGGAAACTGTCATTAGACTTGCTGCGTGGTTTGGCTTGAGACGTGGCGAAATAATCGGCGTTAGATGGTCATCAATAGATTTTGACAACAAAACTATTTCCATAACGGGAACAATTAAGGACAGAGGCGGCAAAGGTGAAAAAAATCGGCAATCTTTATTTTGAACCAAACGCTAAAAATTCAAGCTCGTTACGCACATTCCCAATGTCGGACGCTATGATTGACTACTTGCAATCAATTAAAGCCGAGCAGGACAAGCGGAGAGAGAAGATTATACGCTATAATAACGAGTGGGACGACTTTGTTTGTGTTAGAAATAACGGCGATTTGATAACACTTGACTATGTGTCATCTGCATTTCCGAGATTTTGTAAACAATGTGGATTAAAGCCAATTAAGTTGCACGAGCTAAGACATAGCAACATTACACTTTTGCTTGAGAACGGAGCAAGCATGAAAACGGTACAAGCATGGGCAGGGCATAGTAACTTTAGCACAACCGCCGATATTTATAGCCATATCCAAACAAGATCCAAAGATAAGCTGACATCCATCATCAATGACGTGTTAGAAATCTGTTAGAAAATCACAAAAAAACTAAGGGCAAAAAAACAAGAAACCCCGAAGAACGTTGATTCTACGAGGTTTCTATGGTGCCG
>CALBHM010000030.1 GCA_937892835.1 uncultured Ruminococcus sp.
TATGGAGTAATTCAGTAAGCAAAAGATTTTCAAAAACAGTTGGGAAAACCCAGAAAACTGCGATTTGATAAACAAAGAATAAGGAGTGCGACAAACATGGGCAGTTTATTTCAGGATATGCTAGGCAGCGACGGTCAAATGATCGATACAAATGTTGATATCGTTTTTGTGATCGATGCCACCGAAAGCATGCAGCCGTTAACTATAAGTTTACAAAAAATTTACATTTTGAAATAAGCTTTGGGTAATCAAGGAGAATTTTATATGAAGAAAAACAACAAACCGGTCAGGGAATACTATACTATCGACTTAGTACATATTTTTAAAACCCTTTGGCAGAGAATATGGCTGATTGTCTTGGCAGGCATAATTGCCGCAGGAATCGGATTTTCCGTGTCGGCATTTTTAATCAAGCCGGAGTATTCCTCATCAATAATGCTTTATGTCAACAACAGCTCGTTTTCGTTGGGCAACACGAGCTTCAGCATCAGCTCCTCCGAAATCACCGCCGCACAGAGCCTTGTTAAAACATACGGCGAGATTCTCAACAACCGCTCGACCCTTGAGCGTGTTATTGAAAAGGCCGATGTTCCGTATTCGTATAAGCAGTTGAGCAAAAAAATTCAGTCCGGCCAGTCGAACAATACCGAAATCATGAGGGTTGACGTTACAACCAACGACCCTTACGAGGCCGCAAAGATTGCAAACTGTATCGCAGAGGTTCTTCCCGTAAGAATATCGGAGATTATTGACGGTGCCTCCATGGAGGTTGTCGATGCCGCAGTGCCAAACCTTGAAAAGGTTTCACCGAGCATAACTCAATATACCGCCGTCGGTCTGATTTTGGGAGTGTTGCTTTCGGCATTGGCGATTGCCGTCGGAGCCTTGATGGATGACACTATCCACGACGAAGAGTACATCTTACAGACTTATGACTACCCGATTTTGGCGAAGGTTCCCGATCTTTTAGGCTCGGACAAGAAAAAGTACGGCTACTACAGCGCAAAAAAGAAAACCTCGAAGAATTCATAAGGACGGTATATAGACATGGGATTATTTAAAAATAATAAAACAAGCGCTGTTTTTACCGAAAAGGATTCAAGAAAGACTCTGCACAAGAACCTTGAATTTACAGCCATTGAACAGTATAAAATTCTCAGAACAAACCTTGATTTTACCCTGCCCGAGGACGTTAAGTGTCCGATTATCGGCGTAACAAGCTCGATGAGAGGAGAGGGAAAAGCACGACCGCAGTCAATCTTTCATATGTTCTCGCCGAAAAGGGCGATCCGGTTCTTCTTATTGACGGCGACCTGAGAATTCCTTCAATCGCAAAGAAAATGAACCTCGAATCCACACCGGGTCTTACCGACATTTTGATGGGTCACGGTGCTCATATGCCGGATTTCCGTTCGGCATTGCTGAAGAACTGGTACATATTGCCCTCGGGAGAAATTCCGCCGAACCCGTCGGAGCTTCTCGGCTCTCGCAGAATGGAATTT
>CALBHM010000031.1 GCA_937892835.1 uncultured Ruminococcus sp.
TGCAGTTGACCGCTTTGCCAATTACAAGATGAAGTGGAAGTCTTTCTACGACAACGGAGACATAATAATCTCGGACAGATATACAACCTCAAATGCATATCATCAGGCAACAAAGATAGACAAGGCTGACAGAGCTGAGTTCTTTAAATGGCTTGAAGAATTTGAATACGGTCTTATCGGTGTGCCGAAGCCGGATGCGGTTATCTATCTTGATATGTCGATTGAAATTTCGCAGAAGATGATGTCCGAGAGATATCACGGTGACGAAACAAAAAAGGATATTCACGAGAGCAATCTTGAATACTTATATAAATGCAGGGAGGCGGCACTTGACGCCGCAGAGAAAATGGGCTGGTATGTCGTTAAATGCAACGACGGTGACCGGCCGAGAAGCATTGAATCTATCGGAGATGAAATATTTTCTGTAATTTCTACGGAGGTTTTATGACTTATTCCTTTCACAAACCCGCCTTTGAGGACATTAAATGGATGAAGCAAAAGCTTAAAGAAAGTCAGCCGCAGTGCTGTGAATTTTCGGTGGGTAATTTGCTCGGGTGGAGCAAATTTTATGACGGACAGGTCGGCGACATTGAAAATTGTCTTACTTCACGGCTTTATAAGGACAATTCGTTCTGCTTTCCGAAAGGCGAGAACAGCGAAGCCGCCGTCAAAGCTATTGTAAATGAATTTAATTTTCCGAGATTCTCTTTTCTCGAAAAGCATGAAACGGAGATTCTTGAAAGACTTTTCCCGGGAAAATATGAATTTATCGAAGAGCGTGACAGTTTTGACTATGTTTATTCCCGTGAGAAGCTGGCAACACTCAGCGGCAAGAAATATCACGGAAAGCGTAACCATATAACATATTTCGAAAAGACGTTTAACTGGAGCTTTGAGGAGCTTAATCGAGGCAATATTGACGAATGTATTGCCATGAACGAGAAATGGTATACCCTCAATGTTGAAAAGGACAGGGAGGGGATCGAGGACGAGCGTGAGGTTATTCGACTTAATTTTGCTCATTTTGAGGAAATCGGCGGAGTCGGCGGTGTGCTTAGAATCGACGGAGAGGTCGTTGCGTTCACATTCGGCGAAAGGCTCAACGAGAACACGTTCGTAACACATTTTGAAAAGGCATATTCCGATATCAGGGGAGCTTATCCGATGATAAATCAGCTTTTTGCGCAGAACCTGCTCTGCGATTATGAGTTTATCAACCGTGAGGATGACGTCGGCTCTGAGGGGCTGAGAAGTGCGAAGCTTTCTTATCACCCCGAGTTTTTGGTTGAAAAATATTCGGCAGTCGCAAAATGAAAGGCTTGTTGATGTCATGAATAAAATTGTTGATATCGAAAAATACAGAAATGAGATAATCTGCCTGTGGTATGAGTGCTTCGGCGACGAGGGCGAATATATTGAATTCTTTTTGGACAGGTGTCCGAATAAGCTTTGTTTGGGTTGTTTTGAAAATGACAAGCTCGTTTCTATGCTTTTTCTCTTGAACGGCGAGGTCGACGGACTGTCGACGAAATATATCTATGCCGCATGCACGGCTCATGATTTCCGCAACAAAGGACTGATGGGCGAGCTTATCGAATACTCAAAGCATTATTGTGCCGAAAACGGAATTGAATTGATTTTTCTTGTTCCGGCGCAGGAAAGTCTGTACGGCTATTATTCGAGGTTCGGATTTATTCCGAAAATGGGCAGAGCCGAGATTGCATTGAAGGGCGGTTCGGAAAGCTTCGATGCCATGAAAACGGCGGATATAAAGGCTGTTGCAAAAAGACGAACAGAGCTTCTTTCTTCAATGAAACGTTTTACATTTGACCTTGAGACGACGGAGTATACCGTGGCGGAATTTCTATACACAGGCGGCGAAATATACTCAAAAGAAGGCGAAAACGGCTTCCTTGCTTTTACGGTTAAGGACGGGAAAAACGTACTCGTCAAGGAGCTTTTGGCCGAGTTTGACACTAATTTTACAATTATTTTGAATTTATTTGAAAATTTAAGGGCGGAAAATGTTTACATTCATGCTCCTTTAGTGTATAATAATACAGATATTGGGTGCAAAGGTACTAAATGTGGTATGCTTTGCCCGATCACAAAGAAAGCAAATGATTATATCAATGACGAGGATATGTTCTATTCGGGAATGTATCTTGACTGAGAGGTAATTAAATGATTTACGTTTTTCTTGCAAACGGATTTGAAGAGATCGAGGGCTTGACGGTTGTTGATTTTCTCAGAAGAGCCGAACTTGAGGTATGTACGGTCGGCGTCGGCGGAAAGCTTATTACCGGAGCGCACAACATTCCCGTTTTTTGCGACCTTGACGAATCCGAGGTCAGACTTGATGATGATCTTAGAGCCGTTGTTCTCCCGGGCGGTATGCCGGGCACGCTCAATCTTGAAAAGTCCGAGACTGTTAAGAATGCAGTCAATTACTGCGCCGATAACGACAGGTTTGTTTGCGCTATATGTGCCGCACCGTCAATTCTCGGTCACATGGGTCTGCTTAAGGGCAAGAAAGCATGCTGCTTCCCTGGCTTTGAAAATGAGCTGGAGGGTGCGGACGTCGGCAAGGATTATGTTTGCTGCGACGGAAAATTTATTACCGCCAAGGGTATGGGTGCTGCGATTGATTTCTCGGAAAAAATCACGGCATGCCTTATAAACGAAAACAAAGCGAAGAAGATAAAAGAATCTCTTCAATGTCCGTATTAATTGAAGAAGGAGGACGAGTATGAAAGACGAGAACGGCAGAGAGTATTCCGATTACGATATTGACAAGCTCATCGAAGAGTATTCGCATATCAATCGGAACGATGAGCCGGAGCGGGTTTCACAGCCGCCCAAGGAAAAGAAGAAGTTCGTTGTTCACATTGATGAATCTCTGATTGATTCACCGCAGAGCGTTGAACCGAAGCCGCAGTCCGGCGGAATATATTTCTCGAATTACACAAAGCATCACAGCTCTTCCCATGTGCAGGAGCCTCCAAAGGCGCAGCACAAGAGCAGTACGAAGAAAAAGACTGCTAAGCACGAGCACGTCTCACACGAGGATACCGTGCGGAAGGTTAAGGACGGAATCGAAAAAGTCGGCGGTAAGGCTGCCGTCGGATTTCTTGCATTTATTCTTATTTCGACTATTTTACTTTCATATGTCGGAATCACATGCTTAGGCGATATGCTCGCAATCAACAGAAGCGACGAGAACGTGACTGTTGATATTCCGGCAGATGCAACATACAGCGAGATCATAGATATTCTCAAGGACAACAAGCTCATCAAACGCAAGGGCTTTTGCAAGATGTTTACAAAGTTCAGAGGCTTTGATGAGGGAACATATCTTAGCGGCCAGTACTATCTCAACAGCAAGATGGGCGTTGAGGGTATGCTCAAGGATATCATGGCAGCTCCCGTGACGGCGGAATCAATTTCTTTGAGTTTCCCCGAGGGCTGGACAGCAACTCAGATTCTCGAAAAGCTCGAGAAATATGATGTCTGCAACTCCGCAAAGGTTCTCACTGCAATGAGAACCGGCAAGTACAACTACGATTTCCTTAATGATGTCACGGATAATAAGAACAGATTTCTCAAGCTGGAGGGATATCTCTTCCCGGATACCTATGATTTCTACGTTGATGCGGATCCGAACTATGTTATCACAAAGTTCCTTGACAACTTCAATTCCAAGTGGGAGGACGAGTACGACAATCGTGCCGCAGAGCTTGGACTTTCAAGAGATGAGATTATAACGATAGCTTCGATTATTCAGAAGGAAGCAGCAAACTCGGATCAGATGAAGGTTATCTCCTCCGTAATTCATAACCGTCTTAATCATCAGGCGGATTATCCGACGCTCGGATGCGACAGTACGGCTCTTTATATAAGCAATTATGTAACGCCGACGGTCGGCGAGGCTCAGGGTGCGGTTTATTACAGCGCATATGACACATCGGCAATCAAGGGACTTCCTCCCGGACCGATTTGTAACCCGGGTATTGACGCTATCAGAGCGGCTCTTTATCCGTCGGACACCGATTATTATTTCTTCGCACATGATAAGGCAGGCAATATTTACACCGCTTCGACATTCAAGGAGCACAAGAATAACCTTGTTCTTATCATCAAGGCGAACAGCTCAACAGACTGAGAGAAATTATGAGTAATATTAAAACAGCTTTTCCCGAGCTTCTCTCTCCGGCAGGAGATATGGAAAGATTTCAGCGTGCGCTTTATTTCGGCGCAGACGCAATCTATGTCGGCGGTTCTGCGTTTTCCATGCGAGCCGCACCTGCCAATTTTACGGCAGAGGAGCTTAAGGCGGCGGTCGATGCCGCACATAAAAAGGGCGTTAAGGTTTACCAGACCTGCAACACCGTGCCGAGAAACGATGAGATTGACAGACTTCCGGATTTTCTTATGGAATCTGCCGAGACAGGTGTTGATGCCTTCATCATTTCCGACCTCGGTGTTATGACGCTCGCAAAGAAATACACACCGAATGTTGATATCCATATCTCGACTCAGGCCGGAATCACTAACTACGCTTCCGCTAATGAGTGGTACAACATGGGCGCAACGAGAGTTGTAACGGCAAGGGAGCTTTCGCTGGAGGATATTGCAACGCTCAGAGCGAAAACCCCGAAGGAGCTTGAGATTGAATGCTTCGTTCACGGTGCAATGTGCGTTTCGTTCTCCGGAAGATGCCTTTTGTCGAACTATCTTGTCAACCGTGATTCCAACAGAGGAGAGTGCGCCCAGCCGTGCCGCTGGCAGTACAGCCTGATGGAAAAGACCCGTGAGGGTGAGTATTTCCCGATTGACGAGGACGAGAACGGCACATATATATTCAATTCCAAGGATATGTGTATGATAGAGCATATTCCGGAGATGGTTAAGGCCGGAATATCAAGCTTTAAGATAGAGGGCAGAGCCAAGTCGGCATACTATACCTCGGTTATAACCAACGCATACCGCCAGGCGATCGACGGATATCTCAGGAATCCGACGGATGATTACAAGCCGGAAAAATGGGTCGTTGACGAGATGTACAAGATAAGCAGCCGTGAGTATTGCACAGGCTTCTACTTCGGTCATCCGAGAGAGAATGCTCAGATTTATTACGACGGCGGATACAAAAGAGACTGGAGCGTAATGGCTGAGGTTCTTTATTCCGAGAACGGACGTGTGTTCTGCCGCCAGAGAAACAGATTTTTTGAAGGCGAAAAGCTTGAAGTGCTTCAGCGAGGTGTTGAACCGTACGGGGTTACAGTCACCGACATGAGGGACGAAAACGGAGAGAAAATAGAGAAAGCACCGCATCCGATGATGAAGGTCAGCTTTGAATGTGAAAACAATATCCCGGCAGACGCTTTGTTAAGAAAGGCTGTCTAATCATTTTTTCGGAGGCTTTTATGCTTTTAAGCGATATTCTCAGCGGCATTGATTATTCATGTGATAATTTTGCCGATATTGACATAAAGGACATTACATACAATTCAAGAAAAGCAGGCGAGGGCAAGTGCTTTTTTTGCCTGACCGGCACAGTGACGGACGGACACAAATATGCTCGGAGTGCCTATGACGGCGGCTGCAGATGCGTTTTTGCAGAACACAAGGTCGACCTTCCCGAGGACTGCGTTCAGATAATTACGGCCGATACACGTCACGCTTTAGCTATTGCTTCGGCGAACTTTTTCGGCAGACCGTGCGACAGACTCAGAGTAATCGGAATAACCGGCACGAAGGGCAAAACAACGACGGCTCACCTCGTAAGATGCCTTATTGAGGCTTCGGGAGAGAAGTGCGGTATAATCGGAACCAACGGCGCAAGCTACGGTGACGTTACAGAGGAAACGGATAACACAACTCCGGAAAGCTATGAGCTTCAAAGACTTTTTAATAAAATGCTTAATGCCGGCTGCAAATATTGTGTTATCGAAGCTTCGTCACTCGGACTTAAAATGCACAGAACGGACGGAATTCCGTTTGAGGTCGGTGTATTTATGAATCTTGCTCCCGACCATATCGGAACGATCGAGCATCCGACCTTTGAGGATTACAAAAACAGCAAGAAGCTTCTTTTTACAATGTGTAAGCATGCCGTTGCCAATATTGATGACCCGGCCTATGAGGATATGCTTGAAGGCTCATCGGCCGACGTTACGA
>CALBHM010000032.1 GCA_937892835.1 uncultured Ruminococcus sp.
ACGAGGAAATTTCAAGAATCTCCCTTACGTCCTTCTTGATAGTCTTTGGCACAATGCCATGCTCCTTGTTGTATTTCTCCTGCTTCTCACGTCGGCGCAGAGTTTCTTTAATTGCTCGCTCCATCGAGTTCGTAACCGTGTCGCCGTACATGATGACCTTGCCGTTCGCATTTCGTGCGGCTCGGCCTATCGTCTGAATGAGCGAGGTTTCGCTTCTCAGGAAGCCCTCTTTATCTGCGTCAAGTATCGCAACGAGCGACACCTCGGGAATATCAAGTCCCTCTCTCAAAAGGTTAATTCCGACAAGCACGTCAAACTCGCCCAGTCGCAGGTCACGAATGATTTTCATTCGCTCTATCGTATCGACATCGTAGTGCATATAGCGCACCTTGATGCCGAGATTTTCAATATAATCCGTCAAATCCTCGGCCATTTTCTTGGTGAGGGTTGTAACGAGTACACGCTCACCCTTTTCAATTCTCATGTTGATTTCCGAGATAAGATCGTCAATCTGGCCGTCGGTCGGGCGCACGGAGATCTCGGGATCAAGCAAGCCTGTAGGTCTGATAACCTGCTCGGCGATCTGCACGCTCTTTTTGCGTTCAAATTCTCCCGGCGTTGCGCTAACAAATATTTTCTGACCGATTTTATTATAAAATTCATCAAACGTCAGCGGCCTGTTGTCGTAAGCCGAGGGAAGTCGGAAGCCGAAATTGACAAGGCTTTCCTTTCTCGATCTGTCGCCGCCGTACATACCCCTGACCTGCGGCAGGGTGACATGCGATTCATCAACGAACAGAACAAAATCATCGGGGAAATAGTCAAGCAAGGTGAACGGCGGCTCGCCCGGTTTTCTGCCGGACATTATCGCCGAATAGTTTTCAATGCCCTTGCAGAATCCCGTTTCACGAAGCATTTCAATATCATATTCCGTCCTCTGCTTTATGCGCTGAGCTTCAATCAGCTTGCCCTCAGACTGAAAGACCTTGACCTGCTCCTCCATCTCGGAATATATTTGAGTTATCGCTTTTTCCATCTTCTCGGGCGAAACAACGTAGTGCGAAGCAGGATAAATAGCAACATGCGAAAGCACATTTTTCACCTGACCCGTCAGGGCATTTATCTCACTAATGCGATCGATTTCGTCGCCGAAGAACTCGATTCTGAAAGCGTTTTCGTTTGAATAAACAGGAAATATCTCAACAACATCGCCCTTGACCCTGAACTTGTTACGGGTGAAGCTGATGTCGTTTCTCTCGTACTGAATTTCAATCAATTTTTTTATCAGCTCGTCACGGTTTTTCTCCATTCCCGTTCTAAGTGAAATAACCATGCTTCGGTAATCAATCGGGAGGGAATAAATGCACGAAACGCTGGCAACGATTATAACGTCCCTGCGCTCGGAAAGTGCCGAGGTTGCAGAGTGACGGAGCTTGTCTATCTCGTCGTTTATCGCTGAATCCTTTTCAATATAGGTGTCCGTCGTCGGAATATACGCCTCGGGCTGATAATAATCATAATATGAAACGAAATATTCAACGGCGTTCTTCGGGAAAAACTCCTTGAACTCCGAGCAAAGCTGAGCGGCAAGGGTCTTGTTGTGAGCGAGAACAAGCGTCGGCCTGTTCACCTTTTCGATAACCTTTGCCATTGTGAAGGTCTTGCCCGAACCCGTTGCGCCGAGGAGCGTCTGCTCCATATATCCTTTGTTAAGTCCGTCCGTCAATTCCTCGATTGCCTGCGGCTGATCGCCCATCGGCTCGAACGGCGAAACCAGTTCAAAATGATCCATCACAAAACCTCCTGTCATTATTTTAAACATACTGATTTATTATATCACACCGATTTCAAAAAATAAAGTACATGAGTTGCATTTTCACGCAAAACAAACAAAATACTCTTTTTTTAATTTATTTATTGACAATCGCAAGGTTTTTTGATAGAATATCCGTTGTGAAATAAATAAGCAGGAAAACATGCTGACATATTTCAAAAATAATATATGGAGAGTTGTCCGAGTGGTCGAAGGTGCAGCACTCGAAATGCTGTGTACGTAATGTACCTAGGGTTCGAATCCCTAACTCTCCGCCAAAACAAAAAGCAGGTCGCAAGGCCTGCTTTTTGCTTTGGCAAAAATAAATAAAGGGATTCGAACAAGGAGGGAGCGGACGAAGTCTGCGGAAGAAAACAGTCCGGTGGACTGTTTGCGCCGACGTGGTCAAGGAGCGAAGCGACGCGAAGGCATACGGCAGTGTGCCGAAAAACCCCTAACTCTCCGCCAAAACGAAAAGCAGGTCGCAAGACCTGCTTTTTGCTTTAACAAAACAAAAATAAAAGAGGGATTCGAACAAGGAGGGAGCAGACGAAGTCTGCGGAAGAAAACAGTCC
>CALBHM010000033.1 GCA_937892835.1 uncultured Ruminococcus sp.
CAGGGTTAAATTCATAACCTTATCCCCATTGTATCTTGTACCGGAATCGTTGATTTTTGAATATCCGACATCTTCCAGAAGCTCAACAGCGTTATCGGTCTTGACACTGAGCGTCGGCAGTGTGCAGCCGCTTAGCTTGTAATACGAAGGGTGGAAGGGGAGAGATGTTGCAACGGCGCAGCCGGCAAATGAGTCGGAGGCAAGCTCTGCTCTGTTCAGAGCAAGCGCGATTGCACGGCGAACCTTTGGCTCTGAAAGAACGCTTTTCTGTGAGTTGGTTCCCAAATATACAAGGTTTGTAAGCTCAATATTACTGCTGATTTTTGAAAATTTCGTATATTTTCCACTGTCGAAATTATCGCAGTAAAAGTCAATTTTGCTCAGATTGAAAAGACTGCTGAAAGATTCGGAGGCAGAAATATCAAGAAGTCCGATTTTGGCATACTTGGGGTTATAACCGCCGAGACGGGATTTGTTATATTGCAGATATTTTGTTTCGTTGCCGGAGACAAACGTATATCTTCCGCTTCCGACGGGAATTTTCGAGGTGTATCCGCTGCCGGATGATGCGGTTGTTTCTTCTTCATCACCGGTATCTGCGTTATCGGCGTTTTCTTCGTCGTAAGAACCGTTTTTAACGATTGGAAAAACGAGGTTGGCAACTTCCGAAATGTCTGAAATTTTAAGCGTAAATGTAACGGCATTGTTGCCACTTGCATCTGCACTGTCGATATTTTCAAGATAAGCGGCATAGGCTATGCTGTCTTTTGCTTGTTTAAATGAATAGACAATGTCATTTGAAGTAAGCGGTGAATTATCTGTAAATTTAAGTCCGCTTTTTATTTTTACCGTGAGTGTTTTATCGGAAAGTGTATAGGATTCGGCTATAACGGCTGATTCCTTAAAAGAACTGTCAACACTATAGAGCGAATCGTAAATCAAATGAGAGATATATTTATTCATTGAATTTGAAGCCTTGTATGGGTCAAGCGAATCCGTCCGCAGATAGGGAATTGTAAAACCGATTTCATCAATCGGTTCTTCGCTCTTGCTTTTTCCGAGATTTGAAATGGTATCCATTACCGTTTTGCTGCCGTTACATGAGCAAAGTGAAAAAATCATGGTTATGCAAATCAGAACAGAAGTTATTCTCTTTGTGTATTTCAGCATGGTATTACTCCCTTATATCTATAGCTTCAACGGAAATTGTCTTTCCTGTCGTTTCATCAATTTCAAATATGCATCCGTTTAAAATAATGTTGTCCTCTTTCGCCTTAAAAAGTGTCGGCATACCTGTTTTGAGCGAACGGATTATACATTCAGGCTCGATTCCGAGAACAGAATTCTCACTGCCGCACATTCCGAGATCGGTTATGTAACCCGTGCCGTTAGGCAAAATCTGAGCGTCGGCAGTTCTGACATGCGTATGCGTGCCGAAAAAGGCAGAGATACGGCCGTCAGCATAGTATCCGAGAGCTCTTTTTTCTCCTGTGGCCTCCGCGTGAAAATCGACGATTTTTATTCTGCAATCTTTGATTTCTCCTATTGCTTTGTCAAGACTGTCAAATGGGTTGGCGTAGTTTGAGTTAAAAAAGGCGTTGCCCATGAGGTTAATTACGCCGATTCGATATCTGCCCATGTCGATTATTCCCGTTCCTTTTCCCGGACATGAGGGGTGCATGTTATAAGGCCTTAAGCAAAACTCGTTTTCATCAAGAAAATCAGCTGCTTCACGCCGACGAAAAACATGATTTCCTGTTGTTATCATATCAACCCCTGCCGAAATAAGACTCTCGGCCGAGCTTGGAAGAATTCCGTTTCCTTTGGCGGAGTTTTCACCGTTGGCTATGCACACGTCAATATTATATTGCCTTTTTATTTTGTGGAGAAGCCTTGAGACAGCGTTGCATCCGCCGTCGCTGACAACATCTCCGAGGGCAAGAAGCTTCATTTAATCACACTTTCAATCTGAAAATATACGCTTATATTATAGCAAAAAGAATATATTTTGTACAGAAAAAATAAAATAAATATTGACATATTTGGATTTAGCTATTAAAATTAAACTATGGTTATTGATTTTGCACGGAAATTATGGATAAATGTGCATTGAATTGACCCGAATTTTCTGAATAAAAGGAGAATGTGATAATTATGAAAATGTTAAAAAGAATTCTCGCAGCGGTTATTGCTGTTGTGATCACGCTCAGCGTGTTTGCTGTTTCGGCTTCGGCAGCTCCGGCAGCACCGGAGTTCAAGTTTAAGATGACAAGCCAAACAAGCTCCGAGGTTACATTTGAACTGTCTCTTGTCAGCGGAAGCTTCAATTCTCTTGACGTGCAGATAAATGTTTCAGGTCCTATAGGTGCTTGCAAGGAAATCAATATGACGGATGCTTTTAAGAAAGTGAAGAGTGATATTGAAGATAACGGCGGAATGGTTTCATCTGCAAAAAACACAAATACAGTAATGATTTCTTTTGCATCAACCGGTGCAGTTTCCAAGCCGACGACAATGTATACGTATAAGTTTGCAAAGAAAGCACAGAATGTTACTTCTTCAAATTATAGTGTGGATATTTCAAGCTGTTTTTTGACCGTCGAAAATGATAACATCGATCTTACTTCAAAGGTAAAGATTGTAACAGGCTATATTGACTTTAAGGAAAATTCAATAACCGCTAATTACAAGCAGACAAAGAAAATCGATTTCGAATCAAGTTACAGTGCAAAGCAGATAAAATGGGAATCTTCCAACACTAAGGTTGCAACGGTTGACGAAAACGGTAATGTTAAGATGACCGGCAAGGGCACAGCAACTATCACCGCTAAGAGTACCGACGGCAAGGTCTCGTCACAATGTAAGGTTACTGTTAAGTATGCATGGTGGCAGTGGATTATCAAGATTGTTCTCTTGGGCTTCCTTTGGTATTAATTTAATTGACTGAAAATAAAAAATTAAAGCTCCGATTGCCTCGGAGCTTTTTTGATGCATTTTTTAATCAGAAAGGAAGAATGTCCTTAACCTTGGCGGCAACCTCTTTGATTTTGTTTGTGCCGTCCTCGACCATTTTCTTCGTGGCAATTGCCGAGTAACCGTCGCAGGGACCTATCTCCTGAGCGGTGAGGCTGTCTATCATGAGAGCCATCTTGATGAACGATACCGTCTGCTCATACATAAGCTCGGCATCAAATTTATCCATCTCATGATTATCGCTGATAACGCAGAGACAGTCGGGAGCGGTGACAAGTGCAATCTCCGGAATTCCGCAGTTGAAGAGCGGCTGACCCTCGCCGAAGTGGAGAAGATTATGTCCTCTGAGTGTGAGGGTATGAACCTTTGTGCGATCCTCAAGAGACTTGAAATAGATGTCGTCCATCATCTTGTTGCCGGTGTAAACAATCTCGGTTTCAACGTCTCCGGTCTGTCTGTATTCACCGTTTTCGTCGGTTTTCCACATCTTGCAGCCGAGGTGTTCAACAGAAAGTCCGGCAACCGCCTTGAGGTGACCCTCCTTGCCGTCCCAATGGCTTCTGTGAGCTGTCAGCCATTTTGATGTTGCCTGAACTCCGCCACCGTCAATGTTCTTGAAATTCGGCAGTCTGAAATGACCTGTTACGAAAACAAAAATATGTGTTCTCTTGAGCGGCTTATCCTTGAGATATTTTATCATTGCAAGCATTGCGATAGGTCCGTTTTCTTCAATGCAGTTTGTGCCGTCGGTATGGGTGTTGATGATAACACTTTCGCCCTCTTCCTCGCCGTCAAGCACGCACCAGAAGGACTCCGTCTTTGCGTATTCGTCGATTATGCCCTCAAGGGTGAGCGTTGCGAATGCGCCCTTTTCGGCTTCCTCAATGACCTTCTGACCGTTCTTTGAATTGACCCAAACGGCAGGAATTCCCTGATAGTCGAGAATGAACGGAAGGTATTGACCCTCGATGCAATCGTCATTTATGCCTTTCCAAATGCAGATAACTCCCTTTGCGCCTGCAAGCTTCGCTATCTTAAGGAACGGGAAGTTAACAAATGCCGTTGCGACCGGTCCGTTATAGTGGCTCGGGAGCTTGAGCCCCTCGGGTATGCTTCTTTCACGCTCGTTGAATGCTATTTCACTGGGCAAAAAGTCAAGCTCATTGACTTCAACAACGGCAATTTTATCCATTGCATTAAGATAGCCGACGTGTTTTTCCTTAACAAGCGTCATCTGCGCTGTAATACCCTCGGCAGGAGTTCTGCCCGAATAGGGGAATGCCGAAGAAATGGGAACCTCGAATTCCTCATCTAAATCTTTAATGACAAGCTTCTTGTTTGTCTCCTCCCAGCGCATGAAGCGGCTCGGATCGGAGAAGGTCTCGATGCCCATGTCATGTATCTGACTTTTGAGATACTTTATAAAGTTTCTTTGAGCCTTTGTGCCGGTCAGACGAACGCCAAAG
>CALBHM010000034.1 GCA_937892835.1 uncultured Ruminococcus sp.
TTCAACCGTGCCGAGCGCACGGGCAACGGCAACACCGTTCTTCTTACAGAAATCGACATCAATCGAATCGTAGCCGACTCCACGGCGGGAAACGATTTTGAGATTTTTGCTTTCTTCTATTGCTTTGTTGCTGATTTTTTCGGGGCCGCATATAACTGCATCGGCATCAAGCACGAGAGAACGAACATATTTCTCGTCCGTGCCGCTGCCAATGTCCTCAGTGCTGTGATCCTCAACCTCAAAGCCTGCATTTTGCAGCATTTTCAGCGCAGCTTTATCATCTGTTGAAAAATTTCTTGCCGTAACAACAACTTTCATTTTGCATTATCCTTTTGCATCGTACCAGCTCTTGCCGCAATGCACATCTGCGGTGAGCTTGACTTTCATTTTGCATGCGTTTTCCATCTCTTCACGAACAATTTTCTGAACCTGCTCCTGCTCTTTTTCGGGAGCTTCGACAATCAGTTCGTCGTGGATCTGCATGATAAGCTTCGCTTTGAGATTTTCTTTTTCAAGCCTGTCGTAGACACGAACCATTGCGATTTTGATTATGTCTGCGGCTGTTCCCTGAATCGGCATGTTTCTTGCAACACGCTCGCCAAAGTTGCGAATCATCGCATTTGATGCGGCCAGCTCGGGGAGATAACGGCGACGTTTGAACAGAGTCTGAACATAGCCGTCCTCCTTTGCCCGGGCAATGACATTCTTCATGTAGCTGTCAACGCCCGAAAAATGGTGAAGATAGCCCTTGATGTATTTGTCCGCCTCGGCTCTCGTTACGCCGATGTCATGGGCGAGCGAGAATGCACCGATGCCGTAAACTATGCCGAAATTGACAGCCTTTGCACGGCTTCTCATCAGCGGAGTTACCGCCTCAACAGGCATATTGAAAACCTGCGAAGCCGTAATTGTATGAATGTCGTCGCCGTTGTTGAAGGCGGATATCATTGTCTCGTCGTTCGCAATATCCGAGAGAACACGAAGCTCAATCTGCGAATAGTCGGCGTCGACGAGCACACAGCCTTCCTTGGCGATAAAGAATTTTCTAAGCTCACGACCGACAGGCGTTCTGACGGGAATGTTTTGAAGATTGGGTTCTGTCGAAGAAATTCGACCTGTCTTTGTCTCGGTCTGGTTGAGCGTTGAATGAATTCTGCCGTCGGGCGCAATGCATTTCTGCAAGCCGTCGCAGTAGGTCGATTTAAGCTTCGCAAGCGTTCTGTATTCGAGAATGAGTGAAACTATCGGATAATCAGGCGCAAGACTTTCAAGCACGTCGGCGTTTGTCGAGTAGCCCGATTTTGTTTTTTTCTTGGCCGGGAGCTGAAGCTTTTCAAAAAGAATTGTTCCGAGCTGCTTCGGCGAATTTATGTTGAATTCCTCGCCGGCAAGGTCGTATATCTCGCTGACAAGTGAGTTGATTTTTTCTTCAAGCACCGCTCCGTATTGCCGAATGCTCTCACGGTCAACAAGGAATCCTGTGACCTCCATTGAAGAAAGCACCTTTGAAAGCGGCATTTCGATATCGTATAAGAGGGGAAGCTGGTCATTTTCTTCAATTTGCTTGATAACCTTTTCCCATGCACCCTTTAAAGCGGCAGCTTTGAGAGCCGTCTCGTTTTCTTCGCTGATCTCGGGGCAGAGTGCGCCGTATTCCTGCGCCATTCTGACGGGCGAATAGTCGCTCGCCGAGGGGTTGAGAATATAGCCGGCTATCATGATGTCACTGATTTTGCCATTTATTTGAACATCACGCATGAATGCCCATGAATAGAGAAGCTTTGCATCGCATGTTATTTTTTCAATCTTTTCATCTGAGAGAATATCGGCAAGCTCCGAAGCGAAGGTGAAGCTGCCGTTCTCAACAACGGCAATGAATTCGCCGCAGTCGAATGCGATTGAGATTATATCGCCGTCGGAAAATTCGGGAACGAAATAAGCCTTATCGCCGAGCTTGATTTCCGAAAGCGAGTCAA
>CALBHM010000035.1 GCA_937892835.1 uncultured Ruminococcus sp.
AATTTCATCACACTAATTCGTCGTAGGGTGCGATGACCACATCGCACCTTGAAATTTACCGACCTTAGAAACTTTCTTTTATCTGCTTTTTTCCTTATCCCCTCCGTCGCTCAGGCGACCTCCCCTTGGTTGAATCAAGGGGAGCCGAGACGTGGTTTCTACTGAAATTTTAACAGCCTTCCCCTTGAGGGGAAGGTGGCGCGACCTCGTGTCGTGACGGATGAGGTGGTGGATTTTTTCTCCTTATTTTAACGTTATAAAGCTCGAGCTTTTCCACCTCATCACCGTCTTACGACGGAGCTTCCCCTCAAGGGGAAGCCTTGATTGGTTTCTTCTAACCATAGGTCGAGTGGGCATCGACCCCTACGAAATGTGCCTTTTCCATAACTAATTGTATGGTATACTTCCCACCGCACCGAAAAAACAAGTAAATTCAGCGAATTTTATGGTGGATTATTCCTCAACCATTCCCTGCAGCTCGTCCCAGAGGGAATATTTGTCGAGCAATTCGTCGTTCTTTGAATTGAGCAGATCGGTGAATTCAATCAGCTTTTCGTAGTCGGTTTGAATTTCCTGAGAGTTCAGCTTTTCCTGAATATCCTCAATCTCCTTTTCAAGTGCGGCTATGTCGTTTTCAGTCCTTGTCAGCTGAGTTCTGAGCTTTCGCTGCTGCGATGCCTGCTCCTTTTTCAGCTTGTAGTCATTGACCTTTTCGACCTTTTTCGCCGTTCCGGACTTCACTTCGGCCGGCTGACGTGCCGCTTTCTTTTCAATATAATAGTCGTAATTGCCGAGGTATTCCGTGAATCCGTTCTCGTTAAGCTCAAGAATTCGTGAGCTTAGTTTATTTATAAAGTAACGGTCGTGGGAAACTATCAGCATTGTGCCGTCGTAATCGAGCAGGGTGTTTTCAAGCTCCTCACGGGAGAATGCGTCAAGATGGTTCGTCGGCTCGTCCAAAAGCAGAAGATTGTAGCCGCCGAGCATGAGATTGAGCAGTGCAATTCTCGCTCTTTCGCCGCCGCTCAGCTCGGAAATCTTTTTAAAAACGTCGTCGCCTTTAAAAAGGAATGCCGCCAATGCACTGCGAACCTGAGTCTGCGTCATTTTGGGATACTTTGACCAAACCTCCTCAATAGCGGTTTTGTTTAGGTCAAGCCCGGCCTGAACCTGGTCAAAATAGCCCTTGAACAGGTTTTCGCCGAAGATAAAAGTGCCCTCGTCCGGGGCATACTGACCCATCAGCGTTTTGAGAAAAGTCGTCTTGCCGCAGCCGTTGTCACCGAGGATAAAAACCCTCTCTCCCCTTGTTATATGAAGCGAGGCATTGCGGAATATCGTCTTGCTGCCGAAGCTTTTAGCCAACCCGTCTGCGATAATAACGTCATTGCCGCTGACGCATTTCGGCTCAAAGTGAAATCGGATTCGCTCAACCTTGCTGTCGGGAACAACAAGCTGTTCCTTGATTCTCTCAATCTGCTTGAGCTTGCTTTCGGCGGTCTTGATGTTCTTCTCCCTGTTCCATTGCCTTTGCTGAGCCACAACGCCCTCAAGACGCTGAATCTCCTTCATATCCGTTTCGTATTTATCCTCAATCGCCTTTTGCTCGGCTTTCTTCTTGACGAGGAATTCGGAATAATTACCCTTGAAGCAACGCACCTTGCGGTTTTCAAGCTCCACGGTCTTGTCTGTTATTTTATCGAGGAAATAACGGTCATGGGATATTACAAATATTGCACCGTTGTAATTTTTCAGGAAGTTTTCGAGCCACTCTACCGACTTGATGTCGAGGTGGTTCGTCGGCTCGTCGAGAAGCAGAAGATTGCTCTTTGACAGCAAAAGCTTCGCCAGTGCAACCTTGGAACGCTGACCGCCCGAGAGCTTGTCCGTAGTCAGCTTGAAATCGTCCTCTGTGAAGCCGAGGCCGAGAAGTGCACTTCTTGTGCGGCTCCTGAATGTCAGACCGCCCTCATTATTAAACTTGGTCGTCAACTCGTCCTGAAGCCGCAGATCCTCCTCCATGTCACCGAGGTTATGCTCAAGACGGTAATTGACCTGGTTTATCTCGATTTCCAGGTTCATCAGGTCGTCAAAAACACTGATAAGCTCATCGTAAAGGGTCATGCCCTTCTTTGAGCAGGTGTGCTGCTCCATGTAGCCGAGCCTTGCGTCCTTGCCGATAACGACTGCGCCCTCCGTCGGCTCAAGCTCACCTCTGATGAGCTTCAATATCGTGGTTTTGCCCACACCGTTTGAGCCGATAAAGCCGACCTTCTCTTTATCGTTTATTTCAAAATTAACATTTCTGAAAAGCTCACGTTCGCCGAAAGAGAACGCAAGATTCTGAAAACTCAATACTGTCATAATACACTCCGAAATTTGATACAAGTATTTTACAACATCGGCGACAATAAAACAAGTGCTAAAACCAAAATAAACGACCTCTTGCCGAAAAATCAAGCAGGAGGCCGATAATTATTTGATTCGTGATTTCTTCGGCTCATAGCCGTAGTCCGTTTTCCAAATGTTGATTTGGCGGAAATAGAGGATAAATCCGACTACCGTCGTTATCGTTTCGGAAAGCGGGAAAGCGATCCAGGTGTAGTCAAGTCCCATGAACGAGAACGCATAGAAAATCGGGACAAGGCAGATGATCTGTCTCAAAAGCGTGAGCACAACGCTCGGCGCACCTCGTCCTATCGCTTGGAAGAAAATCGGCAGCATTAGCGAAAACGTTGCCGGAATGAAGCTTGTGCCAATTATTCTCAAAGCCGTTTTGCCGATTTCAAACACCTTTTCGCTCTTAGAGAATATGCTCAAAAGCTGAACCGGGATAAGCTCAAAGCAGAGTATGCCGACGAACATGAACGCTATTGTGACAATGAACGACCATTTCATGACCTCCCTTGTCCTGTCGAAGCTATGGTTGGTGTAGTTATAGCTGAGAACAGGCACAATGCACGTCGTAAGGCCGATTAGCGGAATGAAGAAAAATGTTTGCAGCTTATAGTAAAGGCCGAGAACCGTTACCGCCTCGTCGCAGAAACGGACGAGTATCATATTCAGCGCAACAATATAGACCGTGTACATCATCTGCATGATTATCGACGGATAGCCGAGCTTAAAGATTTTACCCGTGTATTCGAGGAATTTTGACGGCTTCGGCGGCTTTCTGAGACCCTTTGCTCCCGTGATTATCGCCGCAAGAATCTGTCCTCCGACTGTTGCTATCGCCGCACCGGCAACACCCATTTTCGGAAAAGGCCCAAGTCCGAAAATCAAAATCGGGTCAACAATGCAGTTGAATACTGCGCCGCAGATCTGAGCTATAGTCGGAAGCACCATGTTTCCCTCCGCCTGATGCACCTTTGAGAAAATACCCTCGGTGAAAAGTCCGATACTGCCGACGCAAACAATCATTCCGTATGTATAGGCATAGCTCAGAGCGGTCGGGTCACTCGCCGAGGTTCTGAGATACGGTTTTAAGAAGAAGACGGTCGCCGCAGCAAAAAGAACCCAAAGTATAATTGAGATTATAAAGCCGCTGCCGGCCGTGTCGTTGGCCTTTTTGTCGCTTTTCAGCGCATAATATTTCGCCATCAGCGTGTTCACGCCGACTCCCGTACCGACGGCAAGAGCCGTAATAATCAGCTGCAAGGGATAAACAATCGAAAGAGCGGTCAGACCCTGCTCGGAATATCGGCCGACGAAAAAACTGTCAACTATGTTATAAAGCGACTGAATCAGCAGAGCAAGCATGACCGGCGGAGCTATTTTCAGAAGTATTTTAGGTATGCTGTCCGTGCCGAAAAAGGTCGGATCGTTATGTAATTCCTTTTTCATAAACAATGCCTGCTTTAGAATAATTTGGATAATACTCTGTGTTACCTAAAAGCTATACATTTAGGCGGCACAGAGTACTACGATTGAGATTATAACAGCGTATTTTACCGATGTCAACTGTAAATATCGTTGTCGTTTTTTTCTTCGTTCATCTCATAGACGGAGAGCTCGTCGTTGTTGACGAATGCAGTAAAAATCTTGCCGATCTTTAACTCTTTTCTTAGCCAAACCTCATTCTTGCCGCAGGCTTTGAGATTTTCAAACAATATTTCGCCGTCGGACACCACAACAATCGGAGAAGTCTCCTTTTCGGGATGCATGCCCATATCCTGCGGATTCATCGGCCTTAGCGTCGATTTCGGAAGAAAGCTCAACTGGCCGTTCGGCTCCATGACGACAGTTTGTAAATCGTCGATATTGAAATAGCCGTTGATTCTGCACTGCGTCAGAAATTCATTCAAATCAAGCTTCGATTTTTTGAAATTCTCACGGTAAAGAGTACCGTTATCCATTAGAATAACTGCTTTGCCGACGAAAAATCTGCGAAATTTGATTGATTTGTTTGCCAAGACAGAAAACAGCACCGCAAAAACGCCGTAAATAACAATGGCTACAGCCGGCTTCCAACATTCTTCAAGCGGACTGAATGCCATGTCGGCGGCAATCGAGCCGATAGTTATGCCGTTGATGTAGTCAAAAAGGCTGAGCTGAGAGACCTGCCGCTTACCCATTATTTTCGTCAGAAAAAACAGCTCAATGATCGAAAGAATAGCCGTTAAGCAAATTTTTAAAATTTCCATAATATCACCTACATTATTATTAACGCTTTAACGAATAATAACCGTGACGGATATATTTTGACGTTCTTATTTCTTAACTCGCAAATATCAACATATTGTGTATTTAAAAATTACAATCTGCTTTTTGTACAATATGCTGAAAATAACACAAAGTTTATTTGGCAATAACACACTCACCACAAGATATAGCTGTTATAGATATATAATATATTGTGTTTTACGTGATAAAATTCTTTTTTTTGCCCTTATCAAAAAAATATTGAACTTTGCCTTATTTAGTGTTATAATCTTAAAGGTTTTACAGTAAATATGGATATTTGCCATCTTTATGGCATAAATGAGAGAATTATCTTTTTTTACATATATATAAATTTTAAGGAGTGTAACGGGTGGATAAGATATATATCAACGGCGGAAAACCGCTCCACGGCGAAGTTACCGTCAGCGGTGCAAAGAATGCCGCTGTCGCAATTCTTCCGGCAGTTATCCTTGCGCAGGATGTGTGCAGGGTTGAAAATATCCCCGACATCAGCGATGTTACGATGATGATCAGAATTCTTCATCAGCTGGGCGCAAAAATTACTAAGGTTGACGCAAACACCTATGATATAGATTCATCAACGATTAATTCATACGTCGTTTCCCACGACATGACAAAGCATCTCAGGGCTTCATACTACCTCATCGGCTCTCTGCTGGCTCGTTTCGGCAGC
>CALBHM010000036.1 GCA_937892835.1 uncultured Ruminococcus sp.
ATGATCTTGAATCTATCCGCATTCTCGTCCTCGGGAACAACACCGATATGAGTTGTAACGACATCTGTTCCAAGCTCCTTGGCAAGGTCAAGAATTCTCTTTGATTTTTCAACCTTCCAAACGTTATTTTCGGGTTTAGTGAATCCGCCTCCGCCGAGATCGCCGCAAAGAGCCGAGATAACAAGGCCGTTATCGGCAACAAGGTTGCGAAAATCCGCTCTCTTCTGTCCGACAAGATTTTCGGGAGCCATCTCACCGCTTGTGGAGTAAACCTGAATACCGTTCGCTCCGACTTCGGCAGCCTTCTTGACCGCCGACTTTATATCAACTCTAAAGCTGTCAATAATTACACCAATCGGGAATCTGTACATAATATACGCTCCTTCCAAAATGTTACCATTAAATTATACATACAATTTATAAATAAATCAATACGAAAATGAGATTATTATTGAAATGACGTTCTGTTCAGGCAAACTTAACACCACGTTTCAGATTAAAACTCCAGTCTTTTCGTAGGGGCGACCATTGGTCGTCCTTTTTTTATTTTCTGCTGACATTAGAGGACGTGCAATGCACGCACCTACCGGTTATGTCTAAGCTTTCATCTGACCTTGGGTCGAGTGGTCATCGAACCCTACGGAATGTGCCTTCATCGAACCGTATCGCACCTTGAATATTTAATTCAAATTCCGGACTCCTTGATTAGTACATAATTCACCCAAAAATCAAGGTGTCCAAAAAATAATAAAAAAAGCTTGATACCCCTAAAAACTTAGGAATATCAAGCTTTTGGTGACTCATCGGGGATTCGAACCCCGGACACCTTGATTAAAAGTCAAGTGCTCTGCCAACTGAGCTAATGAATCGCAATGCGTATTTAACGCTTGAATATAATACATCAAACAAGATAAAAAGTCAAGCTTTTTTTTGAAATATTACGATTATTTTCTTCTTTTTTATTTGTAACACTTATAATAGGGATTTTACTATTGATTTATTCCCTTTGTCGATATAAAATATAATCAAATTATTCAATCAACCGGAGGAACAAGATGACCGAGGACGAGCTTCTCAATGCTGTGCTTGATGATAAGATAAGAGAATGTGAAAGCAACAACTACATTTCCAATACTAATTTCCTTGACATCTATCAACAGAGCAAGGCTATCCAATATCTTCAAAAACTTCATATTGAGCATGAGCTTTACGGCGGCTTTGAGGATTCCGAACGAAGGATCGTTATCTTCCTCCCCGATTATGCCGACGAGAGTTTTCTCTCCGAGTGCGACGACATGCCGATCGTTCCGCTGAGAATCGACAAGGACAATTTTTCTACGCTTTCCCACCGTGACTATCTCGGAGCAATAATGGGTCTCGGTATCAAGCGTGAAATGCTCGGCGATATTCTCATTGACAATAAGGGCTGTACGACTGCGGCAATAAAAAGCGTTGCAAAGTATCTTTGTGAAAATCTCATTTCCGTCGGCCGAGGAACGGTTAATACCCACATTCTCGAAAGCTTTGACACAGTTAAAATCGAAGAAAAATTCGAAACTAAGCGTTGCTTTGTTTCCTCAATGCGTGCCGATTCAGTCGTTTCTTCCTGCTTCTCTTTTTCACGCAGCGAAGCTGTTCGCAGAATAACAGCCGGTGAGGTTTATATTAATGGAGTACAGATAACAAAAACTGATTTCAAAGTGCCCTTCAGCTCCAAGGTTGTCGTCAGGGGCAAGGGCAAGGTTCTCATCACCGAGGACGACGGAATTACAAAGAAGGGCCGACAGGCATTCACAATAAAAAAATACATCTGAGGAGGATTTTTATGTTAAATTTCGGTCACAGAGGCTTCAGCGGAAAATATCCCGAGAACACAATGCTCGCTTTCAGAAAGGCTGTTGAAGCAGGCGCAGACGGAATCGAGCTTGACGTTCATTTTTCCAAGGACGGAGAGCTTGTCATTATCCATGACGAAAAAATCGACAGAACGTGCGATTCAACGGGCTTTGTCAGAGACTACACTCTCGCCGAGCTTCAGTCTTTCGACGCTTCAGCAGGGTTCAAAGGCGTTTACGGTGTAAACAGAATTCCTACCCTGCGTGAATATTTTGAATTCATTAAGCCGATTGACGGATTCATTACCAACATTGAGCTTAAAACAGGCGTTTACGAATATCACGGCATCGAAAAAGCCGTCAATGATATGATAGTCGAATTCGGTCTTGAGGACAGAATTATCATTTCAAGCTTCAATCATTACAGTGTAATGCGCTTCAAGGAAATCAATCCGAAAGTAAAGTGCGGATTCCTTGAGGAAAGCTGGATTCTCGAATTCGGCAAATATACAAAAGACCACGGGATTGAATGTATTCACCCGATGCATTGGACATTGACCGAGGAGACAGTCGGCGAAATGAAGGCGAACGGAATCGAAATAAACACATGGACAGTCAACGATGAGGACAGCGTCGCAAGACTTTATAATCTCGGAGTTGACTCTGTAATCGGAAATTATCCCGATATGGCGAAAAAAGTGATAGATTCGATGAAATAATACTTGATTTTATTATACATTCAGTGTATTATGAATAAGGCTTAATAAAGCTAAAAAAATTCAGAGGTGTTAAAATGTTTACAGGTAAAGCAGAAGAATTCAGAGGCGTTTATGCCCTTCTTCTTACCCCATTCAATGAAGACAGATCCATCAACTATGATACATATGCACAGTACGTTGAATTTCAGGCAGCGAGAGGTGCTCATCACCTTTTCTCGGTATGCGGCAGCTCGGAAATGACATGCCTTACTCTCGACGAAAGAATCAAGTGCGCAGAAACAGCCGTTAAGCATGCAAACGGTGTTGAAATCGTTGCAACGGCCAACCTTGAGCCGACCTGGAAAGAGCAGGTTGAAGAGGTTAAGCGCATGGAGCAGACAGGCGTTGACGGCCTTGTTTTTGTTGCAAGAGATTACGGCAACTGCGACAAGAGAATTGTCGAGAACCTTTCTGAGCTTGCAGGATACACAAAGCTTCCGATCATTCTCTATGAGTTCCCCGGCTTCGATCATTGCCATATGTCCGGCAAGGCTTACGGCGAACTTGTGAAAACCGGCAGATTCCACGGAATCAAGGACACGACATGCACAATGGACGGTATCAAGGATAAGATCGCCGTTCAGGGTGACTCGGCTGTTCTTCAGGCTAACATTCCCCTTCTCCTCGATGCTTATGACGCAGGCGCAAGAGGCGTTTGTGCAACTCCGACCTCATGCGGCGTTAATCTCTTCCGCAAGATGTATGACGAGTATTTCGTAGAGAAGGATATGCAGAAGGCAAGAGAGACCTTCAACGAGATCATTCTCCTTGACTGCGCTATCGACAGCGGCTTCAATGCAAGCGCAAAATATCTCGTTCAGCTTCAGGGCATTCCGTTCACAACCGTAACAAGAGCAGGTTCAACCCTCAGCGCACCAAGAATCAGAAGTCTCCAGGCTTTCTACGAGTACGCAAAGGCACACGAGCTTCTTTAATCAAAATATAATAAATGCTCACAAGGCTTTCGGGCTTTGTGAGCTTATTTTTTTGCATATTAAAATTTCAACAGAGCAATGCTTCTGTCGAGGATTCCGTTCATCTGGGCGATTGCAACGCCGTAATTGACTATTTTAACACCCTCCTGAACAGCATGGGCGATTCTGTATTTCATCTCCGTTTCGTTGAGCATACAGCCGCCGCAGTGAACAACAAGGGCATATTTGCTCAAATCGTCGGGAAATTCCGTACCCGATGTGAATTCAAAAATTAGCTTTTTACCCGAATAATTTTGAATCCAGCCGGGCAGCTTAACCGTGCCGATATCGTTGCACTGCCTGTGGTGCGTACAGCCCTCTGAAATGAGAACCGTGTCACCGTCATTAAGCTCTTTTAGCTTCCTTGCGCCGTCAATGAGCTGCTTCAAATCGCCCTTGTAGCGTGCAAAAAGAATCGAGAACGAGGTAAGACCGATATTCTCCGGTACGATTGCGGAAACCTGCTCAAACGCCTGCGAATCGGTGATAACAAGCTTCGGCTTCCTGACAAGATTTTTAATCGTTGCGTCAAGCTCCGACACCTGGCAGCAGACCGCCGTGCAGTTGTTGTCGAGCAGCTCTCTTAGAACCTGCTGCTGAGGGAGAATGACCCTGCCCTTGGGTGCAGACTCGTCAATAGGGATAACAAGAATGACCGTGTCGCCCTTTTCGAGAACATCGGCAACAATGTCCTTGCCGACCTGTTTAATCTTGCAGAATGAAGCGATTTTTTCCTTCAGCTCGTAAACGTTTCTGTCATCCTTTGCGCTTACATAAATCTCATTCTTGGCAGCATCGGGAACGCTTTTGAGCAGATCCGATTTATTGAAAGCAATGACAAAAGGAATCTTCTTTTCATTGAAAAAGTCAATCATCATGTTGTCAAACTTGCCGAGGCCTTTGGTTGAATCAACAACCAAAACGGCAATATCCGTTTTTGTAAGCACCTGTTTCGCCTTTTGAACTCGCTTTTCACCCAGCTCGCCCTCATCGTCAATACCCGGCGTGTCGATTATCACAACAGGGCCGAGCGGAAGAATCTCCATCGCCTTGCGAACAGGGTCGGTCGTTGTGCCCTTTACGTCGGAAACGACTGCAAGCTCCTGCCCTGTTACAGCATTGACAAGGCTTGATTTGCCTGCATTTCTCATTCCGAAGAAGCTGATATGCACCCTCTCCGCCGAAACGGTATCATTAAGTCCCATATTTATCACCTCATAGAAAGCTGCCGTATATGGCATAAATAAAGCAACATTTGACAATGTGAACATGTAGAACTTAACGTTAACTTTTTAGTGTCAAGCCTCCCCCTTAAATGATTTAAGGGGAGGTGTCGCATGAGCGACGGAGGGGATAAAGAAAGACTTTAAAGTCTTATCCCTTCCACCGCAAGCGGTCCCCCTCCCCTTACTCAATAAGGGGAGGCTGATTTAGTGAGTTAACGAGTCCGAAACATCAAAATAAATTGTCCAATTTTGCATTTATTCGTAAGCCTTATACGACAGCTAAAATTTTTATTTTTCAACCTTAGCGTCAGTTAAAGCTTTCGTTCAGGTTATTTTTTATTTTACATAAGTTGTTGGTACTTCAAGCACCAAATCGGAAAGAGCGAAGCTCGAACACGGATGGATATATCCGTTCTCTTTATCCGACCAGCGGCGTCCCTCGTCATTCTCCTCGGGAACATAGACTTTACCCGAAACGAGCTTTGAACGGCACCAACCGCACTCGCCGCTTCTGCACCTTGACGGAGCGGCAATGCCGGCACGCTCGATTGCAACGAGAACAG
>CALBHM010000037.1 GCA_937892835.1 uncultured Ruminococcus sp.
TGGGCGTTTTCGCAGGTATCGTTCCCGTTAACTTCCCGGCTATGATTCCGTTCGGCTGGATGGCTCCGACATGTATCGCATGTGGCAACACAATGGTTCTCAAGGCTGCAAGCCTTACTCCGAGAACAGCTCTCAGAATTGCCGAGCTTTATAAGGAGGCAGGCGTTCCCGACGGCGTTATCAACGTTGTAACCTGCTCGAGAAACGAGATCAACACAATTCTTGAAAGCCCCGATGTAAGAGGTATCACATTTGTTGGTTCAACTCCTGTCGGCAAGCTTATATATGAAAAGGCTGCAAGCGCAGGCAAGAGAGTGCAGTGCCTTTGCCAGGCTAAGAACCATGCTCTTGTTCTTGCCGACACTCCGATTGAGAGAACTGCGGCAGGCGTTATGAACTCCGCATTCGGCTGCGCAGGCCAGAGATGTATGGCTCTGAGCTGCTGTGTTGTTGAGGAGAGCATTGCCGATAAGTTTGTTGCAGAGCTTGTTAAGCAGGCTAAGGGACTTAAGCTCGGTCCTGCATATGACAAGACCTCTAAGCTTGGTCCAATTACATATGAAAAGCACTATAAAGAAGTTCTTGCAGACATCGACAAGGGTGTTGCAGAGGGCGCAGAGCTTGTACTTGACGGCAGAAACTGCGTTGTTGAGGGCTATGAAAACGGATTCTTCGTTGGCCCGACAATCTTTGACCACGTTACAGAGGACATGACGATCGGCCGTGACGAGGTATTCGGCCCTGTTCTTTGCATCAAGAGAGTTAAGAGCTTTGAAGAGGGTCTTGCAGTTATGAACGCTAACCCATACGCTAATGGCTCGGTTATCTTCACTCAGAACGGTTACTATGCCCGTGAGTTTGTTCGTCACACCGACGGCGGCATGGTCGGCGTAAACGTTGGTATTCCTGTTCCGATCGGATTCTTCCCGTTCGCAGGTCATAAGGATTCATTCTTCGGCGATCTCCACTGCCTCGGTAAGGACGCATATCGCTTCTTCACTGAGAGCAAGTGCGTAACAACACGTTGGTTTGACGAGGAAGAAATGAAGAAAACAGAAGTTTCCACATGGGACGGCACAATATAATCAGGAGGGCGTAAAGCTATGTTAAATGTTGGTATTATCGGCGCAGGCCGTATCGGTAAGGTACACTGCGAGTCAATCATGAGATATGTCAAGTCAGCTACGGTTAAGGCTATTGCCGATCCGTTCCTCAATGACGAGACAAAAGAATGGGCAAAGGGTCTCGGTGTAAACGAGTTCTACACCGATTATCACAAGATTCTTGAGGACAAGGACATTCAGGCTGTTCTCATCTGCTCATCAACTGATACACATTCAACGATTTCTCTCGAAGCTATTGCCGCAGGCAAGCATATCTTCTGCGAGAAGCCGATTGACCATGACGTAAACAAGATTCTTGAGGTTAAGAAGGCTCTTGAAAACAGCAACGTTAAGTATCAGGTAGGCTTCAACCGTCGTTTTGACCACAACTTCAAGGCTGCAAGAAAGGCAGTTGAGGGCGGTCAGATAGGCGACCTCAATATCCTTAAGGTTTGCTCCCGTGACCCGGGTGCACCGCCGGTAAGCTACATCAAGGTTTCGGGCGGCATTTTCCTTGACATGACGATTCATGATTTCGATATGGTTCGCTTTATGTCGGGCTCCGAGGTTGAGGAAGTTTTCGCATACGGCGCAGTTCTTGTTGATCCGGCAATCGGTGAGGCAGGCGACATTGATACAGCCGTTATCTCCATGAAGCTCGCTAACGGCGCAATCGCTGTTATTGATAACTGCCGTCGTGCAAGCTACGGCTACGATCAGAGAGTTGAGGCTTTCGGCTCACTCGGTCAGGTTGCTATCTCCAATGACTCCGAGTCAACGGCAGTTGTTTCCGACGCTAACGGCGTTCACGGTGAGGTTCCGCTCAACTTCTTCCTTGAGAGATACATGGGAGCATATGTTGAGGAGGTTTCTCAGTTCGTTGACTGCGTTGTTAACGACAAGCCGATCACCGTTGGCCTTGAGTGCGGCCTCCAGCCCGTACTTATCGGTATCGCTGCCAAGAAGTCTCTTGAGACAGGCATGCCGGTTAAGATTGCTGATGTTGCAGCAGAATACGGTCTTTAATACCCAAAAATAATAATTTCGGCGGCGCAGGTTTCCTGCGCCGTTTTCATATTCTAATAACTTTTATACCTTTCTTTTCGGCATATTCTACTGATTTTGCTGCTCCGCCAAAATCGTGTCGCAAAAAGGCAATCACATAATCAGAATTGTTAATCATCCATTTGTTACGCCAAGGAATAGCAAATTTTGGAGGAACTTTTTCTATTCCCTCCGGGTATATTGAGTCGGAGCTAAAGGTATCGTTGTTAGGAAGATAAGCAAGAATAACATATATTTTTATTTCATAAGTACATTTTAATGATAATAGAGTTTTATAAACAATTTTATCAAAGTTACCATTATTTCCGACATAGAAGGTGTCAACTGAATAATTCTCTATCAAATTGATAATCTGTCGGTTTAAAGATAATTCAATTTGTGACGGACAGTCTCTGTGTCTAAAAAAAGTACATATCATAAATATCACTCCTTGTGGGATATATCGTAATTATAACATATAAATAATAATTATGCGATATATCCCACACGATTTATCGCATAATTATGTAAAATTTTAGATAATAAACATTAGGGGGATATTTATGACCGCAAAAGAGGCTGTTGCAAAGAGAATATTACAGCTTTGCGACGAAAGAAATATTGCCGTCAATGCGTTGGCAAATATTTCCGGCGTGTCTCCATCGACGGTTTACAGTATGCTCAATGAAAAAAGTCAAAATCCCGGTGTGGTTTCTTTGCAAAAGCTTTGTGACGGGTTGGAAATCAGCCTGCGGCAGTTTTTTGACAGTGAACTTTTTGATGATCTTGAGCAAGAAATAAAATAACAACTTCGGCGGTGCAGGTTTCCTGCACCGTTGTTCATAGCAAAAAACGTAGTCAACTTAAAAGAAATCCAGCAGAAACTTTTTAAGCCTCCCCTTGAAGCAAGGGGAGGGGGATCGCTTGCGGTGGTGGGGATTTAAAACAGAATGATTTATAATATATTTAACCTATGTCTTCAGCGAAAACCGCCGCAGCAAGACGGTATCGTATGAGCGACTGAGGGAATAAAGACAGATTAAAGTTGATAACATTTTCATTGCAACGATAAGGATTGTATTGTATAATATTAACGGTTGCGATGGCTGTCGCATTAAGGCGAAATCCCTTTAATGCGGCGGCCGTTTTCTTTTGTAAAAATTTTTTGAAAAATTTATGTCACAAAGCCGGTTTGGGCTGACTACTAAATGAAGGACAAAATAAAGGAGGGTTGCACATGGACGTTGACGAACGTTTGCTGACGAACAATACCGTCGGCGATTGCTATGAAAAATACTATCAGAGCATCTATAAATACTGCCGTGTGCGGCTCGGTGAATTTTCGCAGCATGCCGAGGACTGTGTGCAGGACGCCTTCTTAGTTCTTCATAATAAGCTGGCGGACGGAGAAACGGTTGAACATCCGAGAGCGTTCCTGTATAGGACGGCGGATAACTTCGTCAAGAGGACGATTGAAAGCTGCCGAAAGCAGCAAAGCCGAACGGTCGATATCGACGAAGCGGCTGAAAAAATTGCCGCACCGCCCGATAGCTTGCCCGATGATTTCGATTACGATGAATGTGCACGGCTCTTAATCGAGATGTTGACGGTTGAAGAAAGAGTTCTTTATGAATTGAAGTACATAAAGCGAAAATCGCTAAAGGAAATTTCCGAAATTCTGAACATCACGCCGACTGCAACGGCAAAGCGTGTTTCACGATTACGCAGTCGGATAAAAGATTTGGTAAAAACCTACTGTATAACATGAGATGAGGTGAGAAACCGTGAATGATCTTAAGTTAACAAAAGAGATACTCAACAGCATATATGATGATAAAAGCTTTAAAGCAGAGGCCGCTGAGCTTATCAATTCGCTTATCGACGAGGAGCTTTTAAAGGACGAGCCGAATTGCGATTTTATTGATGAATGTATCAATACGCTCGACGAACTTGAAAATGAAAATTATGCAAAGGTCATTCCGTTCGTGAAGAAGCACGCAGGTAAAAACTTTAGGCAGAAGTTTGTCTCGGCTGCGGCGGCATGTGCAATATTGGCGGCGATAAGCTTCGGTGCGGTAGCAGTCAGCCATACGATAGAGCAAAAACGAGAAGCGAAAACAACTACTGTAAC
>CALBHM010000038.1 GCA_937892835.1 uncultured Ruminococcus sp.
CGCTCCGGCTCTGAACGTCCACCGGACGTTCATTCACTACCGTCGTGCCGCTTCGCTACCCTAAAAGGGAGCCAAGGAATTTCCGCCCCAAGCGAAAAATGCGATGTGGGAAAAATTAACCAAATATATTTTGACGTGAGATTTTTTCGAAAGACAGTTCAAAGATTTCGCAGACTATATTATTATATGTCAAGAAAGCTTTGGGCTGTATTGCAGTAAAAGATACCTCTATTCCTTGACGAGAGATTTTTTCGTTAGACGGTTTTTTTACTCTGCTTAAGGAAAATTTGTTCACATTGCATTTTGCAGATCGGGAGCTGTACTTTAGTACTGCCCCGAGCGAAAAATGTGATGTGGGCAAATTTAACTAAGCAAGAGATCTATTGCTTCGCAATAACCGTCCGTACCATGCCCCTTTATACACGCTACACAGCACGGTCTGACATAGCTTACCTGTCGAAATTCCTCTCGGGAATCTACATCCGAAATGTGCACCTCGACTGTCGGTATGCCGACGGCCTTGAGTGCATCGGGAATTGCAACGCTGGTGTGCGTATAGGCCGCAGGGTTCATGACTATGCCGTCAATTTTCTTGTACGACTGCTGAATCTTATCGACAATGTCGCCCTCATGGTTCGATTGAAAAAATTCAACCTCGACACCCTTTTTGTCGGCGTAATTCTTTATTTTTTCGAGGAGATCGGCGTAGGTCTCTCTGCCGTAAATGTCAGGCTCTCTGATGCCGAGCATGTTGATATTCGGTCCGTTTATAACAAGAATTTTCATACCTGTTCCTCCTCACAAATGCTGTTATAAATATTTTTGATATCGGCGGCAACGGTGTTGACATCCCTGTTGGAATCAACCTTGATATCCGCCGCCGAGCAATAAATCGGGTAACGCTCATCATATCGCTTTTGAATCGCTTCACGGTCGCTTCCGAGCGGTCTATCGGAGGTCGGCACAATATTTTCAACATCACGGTCAAGAAAAAGCACAATGCCGTTTTGCTTTAAGTGCTTCACATTTTCCGCTCTGAGAATCGCTCCGCCGCCGGTTGCGATAACAAGTCCATTCTTCGCTCCAAGCTCCGATATGATCTCGCTTTCCTTATCTCTGAACGATTCTTCACCGTTCGACTTGAAGTAATCGGCAATCACGCCGTTTGATTTGACAAACACCTCATCGGTGTCGTAAAACTCCCTGCCGAGGGCCTTTGCAACGATTTTTCCTATCGTCGTTTTGCCGCTTCCCGGCATTCCGATAAGCACGATATTGAGTTTTTCTCTATAAATCTCCGAGAAAACCTTTTCGGTCTTTTCAGTCATTGTTTTGTCGTTAAAGAACAACTCCGCCGCCTTCGCCGCCTGAGCGACAAGCATATAAAGTCCGTTGACGGCGTTCGCTCCGCAGGTTCTCGCACGGCTGATAAATT
>CALBHM010000039.1 GCA_937892835.1 uncultured Ruminococcus sp.
CACCGACTAAGCCGACAACCGCAACAGTCAAGATTGAAGCACCAAACCTCGGCAGTTACCTCAAAGAGGGTGACAAGGGTATTGCGGTCTACGCATACAAACAGCAGCTTGCTTTACTCAAAGCAAAGGGCAAGATCGCTCAGGGCGTTGACAATAATGAAATTTTCGGCGCAGGAACAACGACGGCAACTGAGCAGGTACAAAAAGCCGCAGGCATAACCGTCGACGGCCTCGCCGGTCCGCAGACAATACGTGCTTGCTATGTGCTGGCGGCGAAGTGAGTTGTAGATAAGGCGGTTGTCTTTAGAAAGGTTGTACCGTTTGGTACATAAATACACAGCCGAAGATAAGATAATATGTCTTCGGCTGTAAATTTTTTTAAAAATAAATTTTATAGATTAGAAAAGACAAGACACTTTAGAATACATATTCTATTTAAAAAGCATAATGAGTATGTATATTTATGTGATGTTATTAAATAGAACTTTACGAGAAAGTATAACACAAAACGTAACAATTTACTGACTTTTTTACTTATGAGGTATTGAATTTTTTTAAAATATATGATAATATATATGCGACTAAAAAATAGTTGCAAAGGCGGCGATTGAGAGTTAATGAGCAAAATAGATAAATTTAAACGCTTTTTGAGCAAGCCAAAAGATTTCACGTTTGAAGAATTAATAACTTTACTTAATCATTTTGGGTATAGGTTGGATGAAAGCGGAAACGGATCAAGAGTTAAATTCATCAGTGATGTGGACGCTGATGTTATTTTTCTTCATAAGCCCCATCCGGATAATATTGTAAAACCATACATAATTAAAGATGTGCTTGAAAAGCTTAAATATGGAGGTAAATTATGAGTGATTTATTAGAATATAAAGGGTACTACGGTGATGTAAATGTTTCAGTTGAAGATAATGTTATTTACGGTAAAGTACTGTATATTAACGATTTAATAACTTATGAAGCAGATACAGTTTCGGATATTAAAAAATCATTTGAAGAAGCGATAGATGATTATTTATGCTTTTGTGCCGATAATAATAAAGAGCCAGACAAAAGCTTTAAGGGAAGCTTTAATGTAAGAATAACACCCGATTTGCACAAAAAAGCTGATTTAGAGGCAAGAAAAAGAAAACAAAGTTTAAATCAGTTTGTAAGTTCAGCTATTGAAAATGAGATATCAGGGCGAAAGGAAATAGTGAAACAACTGGTGTATGTCTGTGCACCGATGGAGATTGTACAAAACACATTTTTAAAAAAAATTGACGATACAAACTATACAGAAATTGCTGCACAATCAAGGGGGGTAAGCTACAATGCTTGAATATAAAATATTTGAATCAAGAATAAATGCTATAAATATAGATTTCGATTTATTACAAAATGAGAAAACAGCTATAGATGCAAAAGCTAATGCAACAATGAAAATCCCTACTGACACAAATATTAACAGGGTTCTATTTGAGATAACTTTTGAAGCAGAAGAAAAAGAACGAAACCAAAGATTTATTTTAATTGTTGGTGAAGTAATTTTGGAATTTGCAGAAAAACCAGATTATGATAAGGTTTCTCAGGGAGAATACCCAATAATAGCAATGAATGACATCGTCAATAAAGCTGATGAGATTATTTCAAACATGGGATATCCGGATTTTAAATTTTCTGCAAATGAAGAGAAGGAAAACAAATAACGATAAAATAACCTTATCCCCGAACTATCACTCGATAGCTCGGGGATTTTTTTTGCGTTTATGGGGGCGTGAAAAGTTATATTCCTTTACACTCAGCACCGCCGTATTGCGAAATTATGATGCTTGCATACTTGGCGTTTGGCGTGGCGATTTTGACGGGATATTGCAATTTTTTTTCATAAACAAACATCAGCTGTTACCCCCTAAGTCCCACGGCCACGGATTTTTGAGCCATGATACGCCGGGGTCTGAATTTGAATAAAGCGGGCCGCAGTTTTCTTCAAATTCTGCGACGAGTTTTTCGTTCTTTTCTTCGTACTTTTTGTAGAGCGCAAGTGCACTGAGGTCGTCGGGATGAGTGTCAAGATAGAGATGCAGTTCCCACATGGCGAACTGAACGGCATCTATCTGCTGCAAAAGCATTGCTCTTGTCATCTCATACCACGACCCCTGAAGGGCTTATCAAGGACCGGAAAAAGTGTTCCGGCGTTGAGTGCCTTCATTTCGTCATAAGTGGTTGTATCCGTCTGGAACGGAACGTATGCCATTGCGACAACGGGATCCTCGGGCAAGGCCGGAGTGAACCCCGACTGTATGGCAGGCGAAGCACTCCGTGCAAATCCCATAGGCGCTTTGGCGGAGCGTTCATATGGATAGTTGTTCAATTTAATTAACTCCTTCTGCTCGGCCGGTTATATCGGTCGAGTTGTTTTTTCGGCTTTTGCCTATTAACAGGATATGCCATATGCTGTTTTGTGGTACAAAAATGGCTAATACATTTATTTAAAGCTATATTGCTTTTGGTTCAAAAGGATATCTGAAAGTAAATTGAATTTGGCAAATTATTAAAGCTAAACAAAGCCGAAAGAAAACTCTCGGCTTTGTTTTATTCCCTCATTCTATTGTTATTTAATCCGTTGTTTTTATCGAGCAATTCGGATTGATAATTATATCTTACTTAAATCTACCCAGACAGCGATTCTGACCCCGCACTCCTCGGTAGCCAATCTATCATCGCTTATTGCTCCGTATGCATCAACACTCTCTGCACAGACTTGTACTTCATAATCTTTGCCGTCAAAAAATGCTTGAAGCATGGCTGCAATATTAGGGTCTCTTGCCTCACAACGCAACCAGTACGGTGCGGCTTGGGTCTTGTTATCCGCTCTTGTTGCGATTCTTTCCTCATCTGTTTTATAATACTGTTCAATTTCTTCTTTTGAAAGCGTGAATACACCGTGTTTTTTGTCCTTATAATCGGTTATGATTGCATCAGGTCCCAGACCACCGAAAAAGTATGAATAGCACCAAGGCATTTTGGTTGAATACAAACTGCTAATTGTCCAGTCAAATCGACTGGCATATTTTAATTGATTATCAATTAAGTATGGGGCGTTAAATAAAACATACTTGCTGTACAGCAGAGCCTTGTTTTCTTCAATACGCAATACTGTCCATTCTATCGGTTCATATTGTCCGTTATCACTGCTTCCGACAAAATTACTTCCGAAAAATACGCTCGATTTTTCTTTTATGTTTTTGAAGCCGGCTCTTTCAATTTTTTGTATTAGTTTTTGTGCCTCGGAATTGCTTCTTGCTCTGACTAAATACGACAAAGCCTCGGTATATTTTTTCTCGTCATAAAGCTTTTTGCCTTGCAGGTATGCACACTTTTCGAGCATTTCTTCCGAGTTTTCATAATCCTTAACCTGCTTAAACAGTTTTTCGGCTTCGTCATATTTCTTGCTGTTAAACAATTCGGTTGCAATATTATAATTACATTTTGTGATGTAATCTTCGGAGTCCTCATAATCGGCGACTTCGCTAAACTTCTTTTCAGCTTCCTTATAATTCTTTGCATTAAAGAGGTCACAGGCTGTTTTATATTTACAATCAACAATTATTGTCGCACTGTCTTTATATGATTCGATTTCCTGCAATTCTTCAATAGCCTTATCATATGCTCCTGAATTATAAGACCTCTTACCAATCAAATACTTACATTCTAAAATTTCATTTTGATATTTATCACTGTCAAGGTTTTCTAAAAGCGTGATTGCATCTTTGTAATTTCCTGATTCAATTTGTTTA
>CALBHM010000040.1 GCA_937892835.1 uncultured Ruminococcus sp.
AGCCGTTGCCGACAGGATGTATAGCCATGTTACAAAGCCATGTTTCCTTTGTGCCGTTATCGGGTACAAAACGGAAACGGTGAATCTTTGAGTCGAAAACCATAGGCTCACGCTTGTCTCGAATATACTCGCCGGCTTCAATCTCGGAATAATACATCTTGCCGGTTGTCATAGAGTTAACAGCTTCCTTTACGGAATCAACGGTAACGTCATAGAGATGCTTCATGAAGCTTGCATTCTGACCGTTGAGAAGTTTATAGTCTGTGCCGAAGGAGTTGTTGATTGTATTGAGGGCGGGGTTTGCAAAGATCATTTTTACAAGGTCACCGTTCATTCCAAATGTGTCAACGCAGCTGTGCTGATGAAGAACGGAGATGTTGATGCCGACAATGTTGTTTGCCGTTGCAAAATCTGCAAGCTCCTTGCGGATACCTCTTACATCCGTGCTTGAGATGCCGAAACCGTCGATAACGGCAAATACAAGAGTTCCTCTGCCGCTGCCGTCATTGATAGCAATAACACGAACACGCTGATCGTCATAGATAGCGGTTGCAGCTTTTGACTTCGGAAACGAAAGGCTGCCGCCGACGTAATGCTTGCCGTCAAGCTCGTCGCCTGTCTGGAGAGAGGCACTGCCGTAGCCGAGGCTCCAAACCGAATTTGCTGCGGGAGCGGTGAGGTAGTCCTCCATGCCCTCAAAGAACATATCGCTTGTGAAGTTTTCTTTCTGCTCAAACTTAACCGACGGAATATTTTTATTAATACCCTTAACGAGTACGTCGATTATCTGATCCGCCAGCTTGTAAAGCGACTTGAGCATCATGTTGCCAAGTTCATCCCAAGATGTCGGAATTTTGATTCCGCTGAAGTCAATGCTTGTAACCGCAACGGATTCGTTTGCCGCCGTGTCAGCCGCAAAAGCACTGCTCGTTAAAGCAACGCTGAAAACGGTGAAAACCATAACGACGGAAAGAAGCAATGATATTACTTTTTTCATAATATATCACCTTTCTGAATATAATTCTGTGAATATAATTTTATCACAAAAACCGTAATTTTACAACAGAAACAGTATTGTGAAAAATTACTGAAAAGGGGAGCTGATTTTTGTATGGGTTGTTCTATAGCTGAGCTGAGAAACAAGGAAGTTATATGTAAGCTGAACGGAACGAGAATAGGAAACGTTGACGATGTTGAACTTGACATCAATAACGGCCGTCTTGTTTCAATAATTATTTACGGAAAAGGAAAAATAATGGGTGTTTTCGGAAAAAGCGATGATATTGTGATCCCGTGGAGCGACATTGACGTTATAGGGGAGGATACAATACTTGTAAATTGCGAATGCCCTGTTCCGAAAAGGTAAAAAAGAGCGTGCAAGGGATTTCCTGCACGCTTATTTTAAAGTATTTTTGCAACGATTTGGTCAAAGTATCTTTTATCCTCGATACAGTTAAGATCGGAGCTGTTTTGCGCTTCCGAGAAATATTTGCCTTTAACGGCGATTCGCTCCCTTGTGCCGGCACGAAACCATTCATATTCAGTGTCGATATTGCCGATATCCAAAACCTGATATCCCAAAGGGGTCAAATCTCTCGGCATTATCGAGGCCGAAGGGCCGATTGATAAAAGGACAAGATAATCTGTTGAATATTTTTTTATTTCATTCAGGATTTCGTCGTATTTATCGAAGCATTGCGATTGAGGACAAAGAATTCTCTTGACTGACTTTGCGCTGTCAAAAAGGTCATTGCCGACGCCGAGACGTGCTTTTTCACCTTCAACAAGGAGAACATCACGCCCCTCCCAAATTTTTTTCATTTTTTCAAAGTAGCTGCCGATTTTAGAGGAATCTTTGAAAACCATATACGGTCTTGA
>CALBHM010000041.1 GCA_937892835.1 uncultured Ruminococcus sp.
CTCCACCTCTTTGTTCCTTGTGTAAATAAGCTGTGCAAATGAAATTGCCGCAACGATAATGAAGAATATCACTGCCTTAGCCTGACCGACACCCTCCCAGCCGATTTTTCCGTAGAAGGTGTTGTAGATATCCAAGGCAAGCATGGCCGTTTGCTTAGAGGGTGCACCCGCCGTAAGGGCTAAGTTCTGGTCAAAAAGCTTGAATGAGTTTGTAATCGTCAGGAAAAGACAAATCGTAATCGACGGCATGACGAGGGGTAGTGTAACGTGCCTGAGTGTCTGACGTCTGTTTGCACCGTCAACCTTTGATGCGTCCTGCAGATCCGAGGGAATGTTCTGAATTCCGGCGATATAAATTATCATCATGTAGCCGATAAGCTGCCAGTTCATCATAAAGACAAGTCCCCAGAAGCCGTATTTTGCATCGTAGGTGATCGTTACGCCGATATTTTGGAGTATACCGTTAATGATAAGCTGCCATATATAGCCGAGAACGATTCCGCCGATTAGATTCGGCATGAAGAAAATCGTCCTGAAAATATTAGTACCTTTGAATCCTTTTGTCAAAAGGACCGCAAGGCCGAAGGAAATAACGTTTATCGTGATGACTGACACGACCGTAAACTTGACGGTGAACCATAGTGCATTCAGAAAATCCCTGTTGGAAAAAGCCTTGACATAATTGGCAAAGGCAACCCATTTGGCTTCGAGTACTGTCGTGAATTCTGTAAATGAAAGGCCGAGGCCGAGGATAAACGGCACGGCAAAAACAATCGTGAATGCCGCAAGAGTCGGTAAAACGAATACCGGAAACCATTTTTTCAGTGCCATGTTATCCTCTCCTTAGTTATGATTTTGCAGCTGCCCAACTGTCAACGGTGGTTTTCTTTACGTCGTCCCATGTCTTTGAACCCTGAACATATTCGAGCAGTGCACTGCCGACGTCGTCCTTGAAATCAAGGCTCGGAAAAGAATTGAAAACCCATTCGACCGTCGTTTTGTCGCTCTCCATCCACTTGATTATCTCTCTTGCGAGCGGATCGTCGGGCTTTTCATTATCCTCAAAGGTGTTGAACGGCGATATAAATTTAAGCTTGTTGACTACATAATCCTTACCTGTGTCGCTTGAAAAGAGCCATTCGAGAAATTCAACCGATGCTTTCTGCTTTTCCTCGGAAACATTCTTGTTGATTGCAAGGTAGTTTTCCGTTCCGATGCATAATCCCTGCTTTTCCTCGCCGTCAACCCCGATGTAAATCGGAAGATACTTGATATCGTCAGCCTTGACGGTGTTGCCGCTGACCTTTGAAACTGGGCATGGGATCAGATTTCAAAGGTC
>CALBHM010000042.1 GCA_937892835.1 uncultured Ruminococcus sp.
GCTCTGACAGTCCACCGGACTGTCATTCACTACCGCGCCGACACTTCGCTACCCTACAGGGGCGCCTAGTAATACCTTAAAATAAATCGTTCAGGGTGCGTCGAGTTCAAGGCGACAGGCTGACGCTTGAATTTATAGGTAAAATTGTTATCGGTGCGTTGATTTCAAGGCGGTGAGCCGATGGAATACTATGTGTATTGCCAAACCTGCCAACCGCCGAATCAGCGTGCCACACCTTTAATCAAATTGTTCAGGGTGCGTCGAGTTCAAGGCGACAGGCTGACGCAATACTATGTGTATTGCTAGGCCTGTCAACGCCGAAATCGGCGTGCCATGGGCAATTTTACAGTTGATTACGGATGATCTTGCCGCTAATAGTCTTCGGCAGTTCATCCTTGAATACAACGATTCTCGGGTACTTGTAAGGAGCGGTGTGCTTCTTAACATAGTTCTGAATCTCTTTCTTGAGCTCCTCGGTCGGCTCCGTGCCCTTGGTAAGGACGATAGATGCCTTAACGACCTGTCCTCTTACATCGTCGGGAGCAGCGGAAACGCCGCACTCAAGAACATAAGGAAGCTCCATGATAACGTTTTCAATCTCGAACGGTCCGATACGGTAGCCTGACGACTTGATGACGTCGTCGATACGTCCGACATACCAGAAGTAACCGTCCTCATCTCGCCATGCGATATCACCGGTGTGGTAAACGCCGTCGTGCCAAACCTCGTCGGTTCTTTCCTGATTCCTGTAGTAGCCGAGGAAGATGCCGCACGGTACCTTTTCGGAAGTATTGACGCAGATTTCACCGGTTTCACCGAGGTCTGCTTCCGTTCCGTCGGGACGGAGGATTTTGATATCGTAGAGCGGTGTCGGCTTACCCATTGAGCCCGGCTTCGGAGTCATACCCGTAAGGGTTGCGATTCCGAGGGTCATTTCTGTCTGACCGAAGCCCTCCATAAGCTCAAGTCCCGTAGCATTGTAGAACTGACGGAATACCTCGGGGTTAAGAGCCTCACCTGCTGTTGTTGCATGGCGGATAGAGGAAAGATCGTACTTGCCGAGATCCTCTTTGATCATCATTCTGTACATCGTCGGAGGTGCACAGAATGTGGTTATATGATACTTAGCGAACATCGGAAGGATATCCGATGCGTCGAAGCGATCGAAGTTATATACAAATACGGCACCCTCGCAGAGCCCCTGTCCGTAGAGCTTGCCCCAAAGCGCCTTGCCCCAGCCTGTGTCGGAGATCGTAAGGTGAAGTCCGTCCTTGCTTACGCAGTGCCAATATTTAGCTGTGATATAGTGACCGAGCGGATATTTGTAGGAATGAGTTGCGATTTTCGGATAACCCGTTGTGCCTGAAGTGAAGAACATGAGCATCGGGTCGTTTCCGCACGGTGCGTCCTCCTCACGTCTGTAGCGTCTTGAGAACAGGCAATATTCGCTGTCAAAGTTGTGCCAGCCCTCACGCTCGCCGCCGACAATGATCTTGTTGACGAGAGTATGTGTCTTTGAATCGGCGATATCGACCTGATGTGCCGTATCGCCGTCGGCTGTGCAAAGAATTGACGTTACGCCTGCGGCCTCAAATCTGTACTCAAAGTCATGATCGACAAGAAGATTTGTTGCAGGAATTGCGATTGCGCCGATCTTGTGAAGACCAAGGATCGCAAACCAGAACTGATAGTGACGCTTGAGGACAAGCATTACTCTGTCGCCCTTCTTGATGCCGAGCGATTTGAAATAGTTAGCTGCCTGAGCCGAATGCTCCTTGACATCCTTAAATGTAAATACACGTTCCGTCTTGTCACGGTCAACGTGAACAAGAGCACGCTTATCGGGTGATTTCTTTGCGATTTTATCAACAATATCAAATGCAAAGTTGAATTCGTCCTCATGGTTGAAGTCGATAGAAACAAGGTTTCCATTCTCGTCCTCAGTTGCGTCGATGAACTTCTCGCAAACGTAGCTGCCCTTAGCCTTGACACCCATAACAGCTCTTTCATGAACGATGTTCTGAACAGGCTCGTCGCTCGCCATAACCATTGCGAGGAAGAGACAATCTCTGCCGTCAACGGCTATCATTCCGTGAGGTGTTGATGAGTTATAGTAAATGCTGTCACCCTCGTGAAGGACCTCTTCGTGATTACCGACTCTAACCTTAAGAGTACCGCTGATGACGAGGTCAAACTCCTGACCGCTATGGGTCGTTGTGTGGATAGGTTTATTCTCAAGCTCTGCGTCATACTCGTATCTAACCCAGTATGGCTCGGAGAGCTTTTTTCTGAATTTCGGTGCAAGGTTCTGAATCTCGATTCCGTTCTCGCTGGCGGTAACCTGACCCTTGCCCTTTCTTGTAACGGTATATGATGAAAGTACGGCGCTGTGACCTTCAAGAAGATCCGTAATGCCGATGTCAAACGCAAGCGCACATTTGTGAATAAATGTGAACGGGAGATCTACCGTTCCGCTCTCATAAAGTCTGTAGGTTTCAACAGAGACCTCGGTCTTTTCCGCCATTTGTTCAACGGTAAAGGCACATATGTCTCTCATTTCGTGGATACGTTCCGCCACTTCATAAAGCTGGTTTGTTTCTGTTTGATTTGACATAATTTTTACCTCCGTAATGTACCGGGCACCGATTTCGGATAAAACAAAAAATCCGTCCCAAAGTCTTTAGAACTTTGAGACGGATTAGTAATCCGCGGTACCACTCAAATTGCGATCGGCTATTGCTTCTCGCCTCTCTGCAGGATCTGACAATCCCTCAACACTGACGCAGTTGTCACGGGAGAAACTACTGTTATTTCATCTCTCCGGCTCGGAAGTGATGGGTTTTACATTCATCTCACTATCGGCTCGCACCAACCGCCGACTCTCTGAAAGGATCCGAACGTAACCGTCTTCGTCACAGCCTTTGTTTCAACAGGTTATTTGCACCTGTTGCGGTACATTATAAGATACTTTTCTCGATTTTTCAAGAGATTTTTTGTAATATCAACATTACATTTTGTAATGTTATGCCGTTACAACAGAATCTGCCTTTTGCAGACCGTATTTCTTGATAGCGTCCTCACGCATCTTGTATTTAAGAATCTTACCGGCAACATTCATCGGGAACTCGGTCACGAAGTCAATATACTTCGGCACCTTGTGCTTCGCCATGTGTGAAAGAACGTAGTCCTTCATCTCCTGCTCGGTCATGGTCTCGCCCTCCTTGAGGATGATGCAAGCCATGATCTCCTCGCCGAGTCCCTCATCCGGAACGCCGATAACCTGAACGTCCTTGACCTTCGGATGAGTATAGATAAATTCCTCTATTTCCTTGGGGTAGATATTCTCGCCGCCTCGGATAATCATGTCCTTCAGTCTGCCGGTTATTCTGAAATTGCCCTCGGGAGTGCGGCATGCGAGGTCACCGGTGTGAAGCCAGCCGTCCTTGTCGATTGCGCTTGCCGTAGCCTTTGGCATTTTATAGTAGCCCTTCATGATGTTGTAACCGCGGGCAACGAACTCACCTGTTACGTTGTCGGGGCACTCAAGTCCCGTATCCGGGTCAACGATTTTACATTCAATCTTTGGAAGCGGATGTCCGACCGTTGCAACACGATCCTCCAAGGGATCATCAGTGCTGCTCATTGTACAGCCGGGTGAGGATTCCGTCTGACCGTAAACAATGGTGATCTCGGTCATGTGCATCTTATCGACAACCTCACGCATCTTTGAGATAGGACACGGCGAGCCGGCCATGATGCCTGTTCTCATGTATGAGAAATCCGTCTTTTCAAAGTCGGGATGCTGGAGCATTGCAATGAACATTGTCGGAACACCGTGGAAAGCCGTTATACGCTCGGAATTGATACATGCAAGCGAAGATTTCGGTGAGAAATAAGGCAAAGGAAGTGCTGTTCCGCCGTGGGTCATGATTGCCGTCATTGCAAGAACCATGCCGAAGCAATGGAACATCGGAACGTGAATCATCATTCTGTCTGCCGTCGAAAGGTCCATTCTGTCACCGATGCACTTGCCGTTGTTTACAACATTGTAGTGGTCAGCATAACGCCCTTGGGGAAGCCTGTTGTGCCGGAGGTGTACTGCATGTTGCAGACGTCGTCCTTCCTGACGAGCGAAGCCATTCTGTAGACTTCCTCAACCGGAACCTCGCTTGACTTGTCAACCGCCTGCTCCCACGTCATACAGCCCTGCTGCTCATAGCCGACCGTTACAATATTTCTCAAGAACGGCAGTCTCTTTGCATGGAGCTTTTCGCCGCTCTTGGTGTGCTCCAGCTCGGGGCAAAGCTCAGCCATAATCTCGTCATAGTGCGAATCTCTGTAGCCCTTGATCATAATAAGCGTATGAGTATCGGACTGTCTGAGCAGATACTCGGCCTCATGAATTTTATAGGCTGTGTTCATAGTAACAAGAACTGCGCCGATTTTAGTCGTTGCCCAGAATGAGATGTACCACTGCGGAACATTCGTCGCCCAAACAGCAACATGAGAGCCTGCCTTTACTCCCATTGCGATAAGTGCTCTTGCAAAAGTATCAACGTCGTCACGGAACTGTGAGTAGGTTCTTGTGTAATCAAGTGTTGTATATTTAAAAGCAAGCTGATCTGGGAATTCCTCAACCATTCTGTCAAGAACCTGCGGAAAGGTCTCCTCGATAAGCTCCTCTTTTTTCCATACAAATTTACCTGTATGTGTTTTGTTGTAATAATATTTCTTTTTGTTTGTTTCGTCCTCAACGGTCTCCATGAAGCTCTCGTAATGTGTCAAAATGATTTCAAGATCGTCAATCGACTCGAACCACTCGGGATTCCATTCGACGGAGACGAAACCGCTGTAGTTGATTGAGCGAAGGGCATTCATCATATCCTTGATAGGCATTGTGCCCTCACCGATGAGGGTGCGCTCCCCTGCTTTCTTTGCGTCGGTCAGATGAACGAGCTTAACATATGCACCGAGGTTTGTAATAGTTTTTTCCGAGTCCTCACCGCCGACGAAATACGTTTCGTACATGTTCCAGTCTGCACCGATAAAGTCGCTTGCAAAGTAGTTCATCAAGTCACAAAGTCTTGTTGTATCGGCGAAGATACCGGTGGTTTCAACAAGAACGATTACGTTGTGCTTCTCGCCCTCTGCAATAGCCTTGCCTATGAACTCTATAGCCTTGTCGTAGGCGTCCTCGCCGCCCTCAACATAAAGCTTAACATAAGGAACGTTGATATTACTTGCAACGGCGATTGCCGAATTCATTTTCTCAACATTCTCGTCCGAAGTATCGGCAGCATTGCAGTTTGAATTTATGCAAACAATACTCTTTTTTGAGTTAATGAGCTTTCTTTTGGTGGCCGAAGCCATGTCGGGATTGAACGGCGAGGTTCTGCCCGAGAAAATCGGGTCACGGAAATCATGAATTTCGATTCCGCCGTATCTCAGCTCTTCTGCCATATTGAGAAAATCTTCAAAGCTCTTGTTTTTATGGAATTTTGTAGAAAAAGCTAATTTCACAATTAACCCTCCTCGTATGCTATCTTGTTAAGTGCGCTGACGTATGCACGGATACTTGCGCCGATGATGTCCGTTGAAATACCTGTTCCGGAATAGAGCTTGCCGGTTGAGCTTCTGAGCTTGACGAGCGCATGGCCCATAGCCTCACGGCCCTCTGTAACCGCCTTGATCTGGAAATCATCAAGCTCATAGTGATGACCGATAATCTGCTCGATTGCGAGGAATGCAGCATCAATGGGGCCGTCGCCGACGCTCACACCGCTGATTTCCGTACCGTCCTTGACGAGCTTGATGTTGGCGGTTGCGGTGATAATATTGCCGCTGTTGATAACGTAGCTGTCGATTGAATAGATCGACGGAACCTGCAATGCCGATGAAGCGATAATGGCTTCAAGCTCCTTTGTTCCGACAAAATCCTTCTTGACCGCAACACGCTTGAAAGCTTCATAGACGTTTGCATTATCCTCGGGAGAAAGGTCATAGCCTATCTTCTTAACCGCCTTGATAACAGTTGCGATCGTATCGTTCTTATCAAGAGTAAGGTTCTCGCCGTCCTCGTTTACGCCTGTTTCAAACGGTGTGTTCTCACTCTTGGAGGTGTTGAGCATTCTCTTAATCTGACCCGTTACTCGCTGGATCTCGGTCGTTCTGATCTTGCTCGAAGCCTTTATCGAATCACCTCTGAGGGTGAATATCTTCATGATTTTTTCAACCGTCGGGAAGTTGAAGTTATCGGCCGTAACCTTGACCTGAGATGCGCCTGCTTCAATTGCGGCGAATGCGGAGGCCGAAGCCATGTTCATTGAGTCAACAACCTCAACGCCGACCGTGACATCCTTAGCTGACGGAACATTCTCGAAAATATCGGAGATAAATCCGCCGAACTCCGTCGGGAACATTGTACCCTCGGAGTCACAAACCGTAACCCTCGTTGCGCCTGCCTTAACAGCGTCGCCGATTGCCTGATAAAGGAACGGTCTTTCGGCTCTTACGGCGTCCTCGGCTGCGAACTCAATATTGTCGGTGTACTTCTTGCACTCGGTGACAAGCTCGGTTACCATGCTCATGACAACCGGCGGCTTCTTGCCGCACTTGAACTCCATCTGAACGGCCGACATCGGGAGAGAAACCTTAAGAGAAAATTTCTTTGCACCCTTTGCGCAGTTATAAGCCGTTTCAACGCCTGCCGCATCGTAGCCTACATCAACGGCGATTTCCGAATGTTTCATAAGCGAAGCGATTGTTTTTATAAGAAGAACATCTGTTGAGGTGTTCTTTATTTTCGGCATCTCGATAATATCGCAGTGCAGCTTGTCCATCTGCTTTGCAATTTCGATCTTCTCCTTAAAGCTTAAGGAATGGCTGGCTGACGACTCACTTTCTCTGAGTGTCACATCGGATAAAATTACTTTTCTCATAACGATTCTCCTTTTTCGGTTATAAAAAAACAGTCCCGGAAGTATTCAAACTTCCGGGACGATAAAACATGTTTACCGCGGTACCACCCGCATTGCCTAAACGGCCTCTTCGGATTCTGACAAATCCTAAGCTGTGATAACGGTGCTTGCCGTAGCTCCTTATACAGTTAAAACGGTTGGGGAGCTCTGCTCGGATACGAGACAGCAATTAAATTTCCATATCGGCTCACACCAGCCGCCGACTCTCTGAAATCAGAAATAAAACGCTTAATATCTTCAACGCATTTCAAATATTGCAGTTATTATAGTAGACTTTTGTCGATTTGTAAACAGACAAGTTGTAATGTTGACATTACAACTTGTAATTACTTCAAAAGCTCCGCATTGAGCTTCTTTCCGTAAGCCGTTGCGGCATTGATAAGCCCCTCATCGGGAATTGTCTGAGCGATCGGCCTGCCTGTGCTGAGAACCTTGCAATAGATTTCAGCCGACTTCTCAATCGTGTGCATAAGGCCGAAAGCGGCATCAAATGTATTGCCGGATACAAAAAGTCCGTGGTGAGCCCAAACGATAGCGTCATACTTCTTCTGAAGCTCGCATGTCTTGTGAGCGATCTCCGCTCCACCGGGAATCATCCATTCAACAACGCCGACGCCGTTCGGAAAAACGATCGGGCACTCGGTCATGCTCTCCCAAAGAACTCTCGAGAAAGCCTCTGAGGTGAGCGGAAGAATGAAGGTAAGAGCGATAATATTAACGGGATGAGCATGATAGATAACTCTGCAAGCTCCGTCCGTTGCCGCAACACGAACGCTGTGGTTCATGAAGTGGGTCGGGAATTCGCTTGTCGGGCCGCCGCCGTTGACAAGACCCCATACGATTCTGTAGCCGTCGCCTGCGTCGTTTATTTCAAGGATACACATGTTTGCGGCCGGGTCTCTCTTAACATTCTGGAAGAACTTGCCTGTGCCGGTTACCATGAAATACTCGTTTTTGAGGTTGTCCGCCTGAACGCCGAGGTCAACCCACGGTCTGTCGTATGTAAAGTAAGGCTTGCAAGCCTCAACCTCTTCGGCTGTCATACGGTAAGAAAGGTTTCCGCCGTTGCCCTCATGCCAGCCCTGCTCATAGCCGTCGTTGCAGGTAAGTGCAAATTTTTTGATTACTTCAAGATCTAAAATGCTCATTTTAAAGACTCCTATATTTAAAATTCAAATTATATTACCACTATATAAAAACGTTGTCAATCAGGAATTTTTAAGTTCCTTAAGACGCTTCATGACGTTGTTCTCTCCCCTACCGAAATAATCGTGGAGAAGCTTATACTCTGCGAAGAGCTTGTTATAAAGCTCAACGTTCTCGGGAATCGGATAGTATACCTTATCCTTGACCTTACCGAGAGCCGCCGCACCGTCATAAAGGCTGTCGTAGCCGCCCTTCTCCGCACCTGCGGCACATGCGCCGTAGATTGCACTGCCGAGTGCACCGCCCTGCTCACAGTCGGCGATTTTAATCGGCATATTAATAACGTCGGCATAAATCTGCATCGTCATCGGGTCTTT
>CALBHM010000043.1 GCA_937892835.1 uncultured Ruminococcus sp.
AAACAGGCAAGCGGCCAAATAAAAGAAGCCGACTACATACTCGTTCATCACAACAAAACGGACTACAAAAACGCCGCCGATGAAATGGATTCCCTGCTCGGAATTAAACATACATGCCTTAAAAGCTACTGTTGCCATGAGGGACAGTTTAAATAAAATGTAATAAATTTGTTTTAATTTTTCACCCTTATTGACAAACCATTTTTTGTAATATATACTCAAAATAACAGAGAATGAAAAGAGGAAATTTCATGCTAAAAATTGAACATCTTACAAAAATCTACGGCGATTATAAAGCGGTTGACGATTTGTCGCTGCACATTGCGCCCGGCGAAATATACGGTTTTATCGGCCACAACGGTGCCGGTAAAACAACCACGCTGAAATCCGTTGTCGGAATTCTTCAATTTGACGAGGGCGAAATTTTTATCGACGGAACATCGGTAAAATCCGATCCGATCAAGTGCAAAAAAGAAATTGCATATATTCCCGATAATCCGGATATTTATGAATTCATGACCGGAATAAAATATCTTAATTTTGTTGCCGACATCTTTGGTGTTTCTTCATCCGATAGGCAGGAAAAAATCAGGAAATATGCCGAGCTGTTTGAGCTGACCGCCGATCTGGCTCAGCCGATTTCAACTTATTCACACGGAATGAAGCAAAAGCTTGCAATCATTTCCGCATGGATCCACAATCCCAAGCTTATCATAATGGATGAACCTTTTGTCGGCCTTGACCCCAAAGCGGCACATATTCTTAAAGGAATGATGCGTGAGGTTTGCGACAACGGCGGTGCAATATTTTTCTCCACTCATGTTCTTGAAGTTGCGGAAAAGCTCTGCGATAAAATTGCAATTATCAAAGAAGGCAAGCTTATCCGCTCGGGCACAATGGAAGAGGTCAAGGGCGACGACAGCCTTGAAGAAGTATTCCTTGAACTGGAGGAAGAATGATGCTGAAACAACTTCTGAAAAAACAGCTGCTTGAAATGTTTCAGAACTTCTTTGTTGACCGAAAGAAAAACAAAGGACGTTCCAAAGCTTCAAGCACAATGATGATAGTCGGATATTTTGTTTTTATCTGCGTTGTTTTCGGCGCATTGTTTTCATTTTTTGCAAGCAGCCTGCTCCCGGTCGTTGACAAGGGCTACGACTGGATGTTCTTCTGCTTCATGGGAATCATCGCCGTTGCAATGGGTGCATTCGGCAGCATATTCAACACATATTCGGGCCTTTATCTTGCCAAGGATAACGACATGCTGCTTTCAATGCCCATCCCTGTCGGCTACATAATGGCTTCTCGACTTCTCGGCGTTTATATCATGGGCACGCTCTATTCTGCCCTTGTTATTATTCCGGCTGTTGTTGTTTATCTTTCACATTCATTCACGGTAAAGGCTCTGATCGGTTCGATCCTGCTTGTTATAATTATTTCGCTGATCGTTATGGTTCTTGCCTGCTCGCTCGGCTGGGTTGTTGCCAAGATTAACAGTAAGCTCAAAAACAAGAGCCTTATCACAGTCATCGTTTCGCTTGCTTTCCTTGCAATTTATTATGTTTTCTATTTCAAAGCAAACGAAATTATTCGTAAAATTATTGCGAACGCAGATGCATACGGAACAAAGATTAAAGGCTCGGCCTATCCTCTTTATGTATTCGGAAAGGTTGGCTCAGGCGATATACTTTCGGCTCTGATTGTACTTGTTATTGTCGGTGCTCTGTGTGCTCTTACATATTACATAATTGCGCACAGCTTTATTAAAATCGCAACGTCTTCACAAAATGTTTCAAAGAAAAAATACACTGAAAAAAGAGTTAAATCCAAGAGTGTTGACGCTGCCTTGCTCGGCAAGGAGCTTCAAAGATTTTTTTCAAGTCCCAATTACATTCTTAACTGCGGACTCGGTATTCTTATTCTTATCGGTGCCGGCGTTTTCGTTCTGATAAAGGGAGAATGGCTTGCCGACAACATAGCATGGATGCTCGGCAGCGAAAACTACATCTGCGTTGCCGCTGCGTCACTGATATGTTTGATTGCTTCAATGAACGATATGTCCGCTCCTTCGATTTCGCTTGAGGGAAAAAACATCTGGCTTGCGCAGTCCCTGCCGATAACCTCATGGCAGGCGATCAGAGCCAAAAGAAGCATGCATCTTTTGCTCACCGGCATACCGGCAATCATTTGCAGCATATGTGCAATCATTGCTCTCAAGCCGACGATTCTCGGTGCAATAATGATAATTGCAATGCCGTTGGTTTTCATCCTCTTTTTCTCAATGCTCGGTTTGGTGCTCAATCTTAAATATCCGAACCTTAAATGGACAAACGAAATTACTCCGATTAAGCAGAGCATGAGCGTTTTTGTTTCAATGTTCGGCGGCTGGATTTATTCAATCATTATTTTTGCAATCTACTTCCCTCTTAGCGGCAGAATTTCAGGCGAGATTTATCTTATCGGAGCGGCGGCGTTCACCGGCCTGCTCTGTTTGGCACTTGATTCCTGGCTTAAGAAAAAAGGCACAAAGATTTTTGCCGAGCTGTAAACAGAATAAAACAAAATGAAAGGAGTTGTCGATACGGAAATCAAAAAAATTGACGGCTCCTTTTCTGTTTGCAAGGTTGTCGATTTCAGCGAGGTTGACCCGTCAGATAAATTCAATTTTATATCGGCAACCGATGAAGAAAATTCTCTGATTTGTCTCACGAAAAACGTCCCCAAAAACACCGTAAATCGCATTGACGGCTGGCGAGCTTTAAGAATTCAGGGAGTTCTTGATTTTTCACTTATCGGAATTCTCTCAAAAATTCTCGATCTGCTTGCTGAAGCAAAAATCGGAATTGCCGCCGTTTCAACCTTTAACACAGATTATATTTTTGTTAAGGAAGCTGATCTCGACAAGGCAGTTGTAACTCTTGCAGAAGCGAATTATAAAATAGAAATCTGAACAAAGCCATAGGGGCTGTCGCTAAAATGCGACAGCCCCCTGTTTATTATTATGTTCACCACTTGATTAAAATGCAACCGTTTTTTACTCCGACCGTGGCGGTATTTTCTTTGAACTTATTGCTCACTCCGAGCGGGAAAAACGGAGAAAGAGTAAGATCATCCGTCTCATAAACAGCACCCTTGATTGATATTCCCTCGGCAACTCCGCCGTAAGCAAAAACAGAAAGCGTTTTACCATTTTCCGAGTGAAGCGTAATAGAAGAATTTTTAATCAGCACAAAGGTTTCGTTTTCGCCGACGAGGAAGCCTTCTCCGCCGTGGTCGACGATATATGCCAGCGACTGAATATTTGCAACCGTGTGATCCGTTCGCTCGCCACCGAGGCCGCCGTAAATCGCAAAGCGTTTGTAGCCACTGTTGAAGCCGTATTTTATTGCCAGCATGGTGTCTGTATCGTCCTTGAGCACCGGAAATGTTTCAATCGGCGTATCAGTATTCGGCTTCTCCGATGAATCAAAATCGCCGATTATAACATCAGGTCGCAAGCCTGCTTTTTGAACGTTCAGATAGCCTGCATCCGCCGCAATTATCAAATCATCCTTATCCGGCTTTGGAAAATTATTTTTCATTCCAACCGCAGAGAAAATATAACATGTTTTCATAACGTCACCATCGTTTGCTTTTTCTGTAAATATTATAATATAAATCACAAATTATTTCAATAAAAAAGACTGCCGATTTTTTCGACAGTCTTTCGTATTAATATCCTTATTTAACTTATGCCTTCTTGCCTTTCTTTGAAAGAACTACGTTTGTGATAATACCGAGGATAAGTGCACAAGCGATAGATGTGAGCGTTACCTTGCCGAAGTTTACGGTAAGTCCGCCGATGCCGCAGATGAGGATAACTGCTACAACGAAGAGATTCTTGTTGTCGTCGAGGTCAACCTGCTGAATCATCTTAAGTCCGCTGACTGCGATGAAACCATAGAGCGTGATGCAAACGCCGCCCATTACGCAGTTCGGAATACTTGCAAGGAATGTCACGAACGGTCCGAAGAAGGAGATGACCATGCACATGATTGCTGTGGTGAGAATTGTTACAACAGAAGCGTTACCGGTGATTGCTACGCAGCCGACCGACTCGCCGTATGTTGTGTTCGGGCAGCCGCCGAAGATTGCGCCGAACATTGAACCAACGCCGTCACCGAGAAGTGTTCTGTGGAGACCCGGCTCCTCAAGGAGATCCTGCTCAATGATTGAGGAAAGGTTCTTGTGGTCAGCGATATGCTCTGCGAATACAACGAATGCAACCGGAACATAAGCAACAGCAACAGTTGCAAGATACTGACCGTCGATTTCCTTAGCACCCTGTGCAGCTTTAAGGAATGTAAAATCAGGAACGGAGAACAATTTAAGGTCATGGAAAACTGTGAAGTCGATAACCTGGAGTGCTGTGTTGTTTGTCTTGATACCGATTACGGTGAAGATTGCCGCCACAACATAGCCTGCAAGGATACCGATGATAAACGGAATAAGCTTTGTCATCTTCTTGCCGTAAACCGAGCAGATGATAACCGTGAAGAGTGTTACAAGGCCGCAGATAAGAGCAACATAGGGGCTTGCGGTTGATACTGACGAAACGACATCAACGATCTTGCCGTTTTCAACTGTCTGAGTCGTAACCTCAGTCATAACCTTACCGAGCGTGAGGTCGCCGACTGCGTTGCCTGCGAGGGACAAACCGATGATTGAAACCGTGGGTCCGATAACAACGGCAGGCATAAGCTTGTTGATCCATTTAACACCTGCAAATTTAACCGCTACTGCAATAACAACATAAACAAGTCCTGCGAAAAGAGCGCCAATGATAAGTCCGAAGTGTCCGGCTGCTTCGGAAATTGCTCCTGCAAAGGCTGCAAGCATCGAACCGATGAAAGCGAATGATGAGCCGAGGAAAACAGGGCTTTTAAACTTTGTGAAGAGAAGATAAACGATTGTGCCGACGCCTGCTCCGAAAAGAGCTGCCGACTGCGACATTCCGTTGCCGATGATGGTCGGAACTGCGATTGTTGCCGCAAGAATGGCAAGAACCTGCTGAAAACCGAAAACGATAAGCTGACCGAATTTCGGTTTGTCTTTGACATTGTAGGTGAGTTTCATTTGATGTACCTCCGTTATTTTCCTTTATTTCAAACACGTTCGTGTTCAAATCCTTAATCTGTGAGCAAATCTACGCCTGTTTCGCCGTCGATGCACTCAACCTTGACCGATACCGTTTCATTCCTTGAAGTCGGTATACTCTTGCCGATGTAGTCCGCCTTAAACGGCAGCTCACGATGACCTCTGTCGATAAGCACGGCAAGCTGTATCTGCGACGGTCTGCCCATTGTGAATATCGCTTCGATTGCCGCCCTGACAGTTCTGCCCGTGTATATAACGTCGTCTACAAGGACAATCTTTTTATTTGTAACCTCAAACTGATCACTTTCGGCGTTATAAACAGGAGCGTCACTCTCCTTGGTCAAGTCGTCACGATAAAAATGTATATCCAAGGTTTGGAACGGGACGTCAACGCCCTCAATCTTCATGATATTGTCGTGAATCATCTGTCCGAGGTAAATTCCCCTGCGCTTGATTCCGACAAGCACAATATTTTCAATTCCCTTGTTTTTCTCGATTATTTCGTGTGAGATTCTCATTACGGCTCTTCCGAGAGCCGCTTCATCCATGATTTTCTTGTTCATGCGAGCCTCCGAAAAAAGAAAATGCCCTGTCGCACAGTGCGACAAGACACAAAATTACATAATGATATATGCAGACCCTGCTCTGCTTCATGTAAAATCTTGTCGGCATCACTGTACCGCTCTTAAAGAGTTCGATTTATTCTATACCAGAATGGATAATTTGTCAATCACTTATTTAAAATTTGTTCACATTTTACGGTTTACACAAAAAAACAGACCTTGAATAAATCATTCAAGGCCATTTTGTATAAGCATAGGCGGTTCATCATCTTTAATTAGAGTAACCGTTTTTCTTGTATCGAGACAATCAAAATATTTTTTGAAACGAACAGCAACACGAACCTGCTTGCCGCATTGCGGACAAACATATGTTGCTCGGAAATACTGGTTGGAATAACGCCAATTCTTTATGATTTTACCCTTAATGCCGCATTCCTCACAGGTATAGTTGAGCAAGCTTTTATCAACAAGAGGACTGTTGATATTGCTGATTGCATGAGGCTTGAAAAAAAGCCTTTCATAGAATGTCTTATCGCACGGCTGAATATATCTTTCGAAATCATCGTCACGAACACGTCTGAAACATTCGGCGGTCAGCAGACTGTCGTCCAACGCTCTGTGGTGAGAAAAAGTGTTTGGATCCATTCCGACGTCCTCGGCCGCATTAAAAAGACCGAGCTGCTTATCAACCGGAATATTTCTTTTGATCTGGAAATATCGCTGAACATCAGTGTAGTTTGACAAAAACGGAACAGTCTCACGACCTGTAAGAAGACGAAAGTTCTCAATAATAACCCTAATATCGCTGTTGCCCCAGGTCAGAATAACATTCTCCCTGTTTCCTATCCAATCCTCAAACTTTTTCATCACCGATTCAAACGGCTCACCGCTTCGCATATCGTCATTTGTGATATGTGTCAGCTTTTTAATATTGCTGCGTATTTTTTTGCCTATTCTCGATTTGACGAAGCAGGAAAATTCGCTGATTTCTTCAAGCTCCTCGTTGAGCATAACTGCACCGACCTCAATAATCTCGTTCATGAAGCTCTTGGTTCGGTGGACAAAAGCGTTATTCCACTCAAGGTCCATTATAATGTAATACATTATGTCTCCTTTCATATTCCCTTAAATTAAAGTATAACCTATAACCGGCTATATTTCAAGGAAAAAGAGAAAATGATTCCATAACTTTTTATAAAACCCTTTACAAAGAGTAAAAAGTATGATAAAATATCTCTGCTTTGAGGGTGTAGCTCAGTTGGTTAGAGTACTTGCTTGACATGCAAGGGGTCGATGGTTCAAATCCATTCATCCTCACCAGAAAAAGTCCTGTTCTTCGGAGCGGGACTTTTTATTTTAATTCGTCTTTTAAACTAAATTTGCCTAATCAAATTGTTTATGATATAATACTTTCACGGAGGTGACCGAATGATTCCGAAAAAAATCAACTACTGCTGGTTCGGCGGTGGAGAAAAGCCGAAATCCGTTAAAAAATGCATAGCAAGCTGGAAAAAATTCTGCCCGGATTACGAGATTATCGAATGGAACGAAAGTAACTACGACGTCAATTCAACGGGCTATACCAAGATGTGCGCCGAAGAAAAAAAATACGCCTTTCTCAGCGATTTTGCTCGACTTGAAATAATTGAAAAAAACGGCGGAGTTTATTTCGACACCGACGTTGAACTGATAAAAAATATCGACTTTCTTCTTGAAAACGAGGCTTTTTTCGGGCTGGAGAACCCCGATTATGTCAACACGGGCGAAGGCTTTGGCTCTGTCGCTCACGGAGAAGCCATTAAAGCAATGGTTAAAGAATATGAACCATACCTCGACGGTAAAAGCGGAACGGTTACCTGTCCTCGGCTTAATACGGACGCTATGCTCCGTCACGGTTTGAAGCTTGACGGAAAAATGCAGACCGTAGCCGGTGCGTTGATTCTGCCGAGCGATTACATGAATCCTTACGGCAGCAATACCGGTATCATGAACAAAACAGAAAACACTATTTCGATTCACTGGTATTCCGGAAGCTGGATGACACAAACTCAGCGCTTGAAATCAAAAATCACAAAACCGATCCACAGGATATTCGGTATAAATTTTCTTAAGAAATAAAGCAGCAGGACGAAAAACAATTCGTCCTGCTCTCTTTTGCTTTTTATTTAAGCATTTCAAGTATTTTTGCGCATGCTGTACATGCCGGGCAATCGCAATATTTTGCACCTGATGCCTTCAGCTCCTTGGCATGAGTCAAAAAGCCTTCAGCCCTGTCTCCGAAAAACTCCTTGCACTTCGGAGAGCTTGCAAATGCGATAAGATCATCAATCGGTTCAATATCTTCCTCAAGCTCGGCGATAAGCTTTTTCGTCTCATCTACCTCGTTGTCCGTGCCTACTGCGGCAAGCCAGCTTTCGGCCGCTGCCTTAGCCTCGGGGCAACATGACGGTGCGGTGATAAGAGCTTTAACCTCTGCTATAATCTTTTCTTTCATAACAATTCCTCCTGTTTTAAAATATTTACGATTATATTTTAATCCATTTTATTTCCACTGTCAATAATTCCTTGACGCATAAAATATGTTTTGATATACTAAAAGAAACTTGTTAATCAAAGCGGAGGTTTCATTATGACAGAACTGGAGAAAAAAAACAAAGGCTTGCTCTTTGACGGAATGGACAAAGACATTCTGAAAGTTCAGGCAACCTGTGTTCAATATATGAAGGAATATAACACCCTCGGTCTTGGTGATGACGAAAGAATAAACGAGCTTTTGAGGCTCTCCTTTGCCGAGGTCGGTGAAGGCACATTCATTCAACCGCCATACTAT
>CALBHM010000044.1 GCA_937892835.1 uncultured Ruminococcus sp.
CAGATTTATGTTGACGGCAGCTTCAAGACCGACAAGGAAGACCTCTATGAAACGATACGCATTCTTGACAAGGCGATTAAGAGCAAAAAACAGGTCATGCTCAGATATGCAAGACGTTCGATAGAAAATAAATACCTGGTGCGCAACGAGGGCAAAACCTTTCTTGTCAATCCATATGCTATGCTTTGGTCAAACGACCATTATTATCTTATTTGCAATAATAACAAGTATTCCAATCTCATGCATCTGCGACTTGACAGAATTTTTGATATCGAACAGCTTGATACACCGGCCAAGCATTTTTCGAAGGTTTCGCAGTATACGGATAAATTTGATATCGCCGATTACTCAAACAAGCTTTTCAATATGTTTTCGGGTGAGGAAGCGAATGTAACTCTATCCTGCTCAAATGCAATTCTTGATGAGATAATCGAAAAGTTCGGCGATGACGTTCCGATTAAAATTGACGACAACGACCGTTTCCGTATCAAGGCCGAGGTTGAGATGAGTGAGGGCCTTGTCAGTTGGATTTTGCAATACGGCACGGACATCAAGGTCATCCAGCCGAAAGCACTTGTCAAAGCCGTTAAAGAAAAGGCGAGCCAAATTCTGGAAATGTATGAATAAACAATAAAAGTACAGTCAACAATTTACTTGCAAATCAAGTAAGGAGTTGACTGTATGTCTTTTTCAAAGAAAATTAAAATTTCTATTGCCGTCGGCATTGTTGTTGCCGTAATATTCTCTATCTGTTCCTTTGCAAAAACCTCCGAGGAAATCCGTTCCGATGTGCTCAGGCTTCACGTTATCGCCAATTCGGATTCGAGCGTTGATCAAAATTTAAAGCTCAGACTTCGTGACTATATTCTCGGAGAGGGCAAGGATATTTTTGACGGAAGTGTGAATGTCGAAAACGCAGTTGAAAAAATAGAGCCAAAGCTGTCGGAGCTTGAAGAGTCGGCTAAGGCTTTTGTTGAAAACGCCGGATTTGATTATGATGTAAAAATAACTCTTTCAAATGAGTATTTCACAACAAGGACATATGAAAGCGTAACTCTTCCGGCCGGAAAATATCTTGCTCTGCGTGTCGTTATCGGCTCGGGCGAGGGGCATAACTGGTGGTGCGTGATGTTTCCACCGATGTGCGTACCGGCTGCCGACAAAAAGGATGAAATCGAAAACGTGTTTACGGAGAGGGAAATAAAGCTCGTTGAAAGCAAGCCGAAATATGAGCCGAGATTTAAGGTCGTTGAAATTTACGAGCAGATAAGAGAAGCAATATCGAAGAAAACAGGACAAGCGCAATAAATTGTTTAAAATATACAGTTTTTAAAAAGAAATTAAGCAAATAACTATAGTAATATATAATAAAAAACCTGCTTTGTTTTTGTATGAAAAGTAGGTTTTTTGTTTTTTAATTTACAAAGGGTCATTTGATGTGATAAAATTATATACAATAAAGTGTGAGAGTTTCTCACTCAAAAGAGAGAAGGTTTTTTGATGGCTAAAAAGAACTTTTGGCACAATATGTTCGGTACAACGCCTGGCAAGGGTATTCAGCCGAAGGAGGTTATTGCATACAGCGTAACAGGATTCGGCCAGAATTTCATCTGCACGATCATAGGTTCATTCCTTACTGTTTTCATGACGGATGCGCTGCTTTTCGGTGCAGTTGAAAAGGGTACTGTTTTTAAGAGCATATCGGGTGCAATGGCGGTTGCATTCCTTATGCTCTTCACAAGAATTTACGATGCACTTAACGATCCGATCATGGGCTCTATCGTTGACAGAACAAGAACAAAATGGGGAAAATGCCGTCCGTATCTTAAATGGATGGCGATTCCGATCGCGATAACGACCGTTCTTTGCTTCTGTCCGTTCCTTGAGCCGAAGTCAAAGACAACGTTTGTTGTTATCTCGGTTCTTTATGTCATTTGGTCGATGGTTTATACTGTTGCCGACGTTCCTTACTGGGGACTTTCAACCTGCATGACGAACGACACGGTTGTCAGAGGAAAGGTGCTTACTTTTGCACGTCTTGTATGTACACTCGGTGCGGGTCTTGTTACAGTCGGCGTTCCACTCATAACCAATGCCGTAACAGCGAAATTTAAAGACGCTGACGGAAATGTTCTTCCGCAGTATATTTCCCAGAATGCAGAAACGCTCAAATGGACTTACTTTATCTGCGCACTTGTTCTCGTCGTTGTTTCTATCCCGATGTTCTATTACGGCTTTAAGAACACAACCGAGAGATTTACTTCCAAGGATGCTCCGCCGTCGCTCGGTCATAATCTGAAGCTTTTATTTAAGAATAAGCAGCTTCTTCTTGTAGTTCTTTCAGGAATTCTCGGTGGTGCAAGAACCGTATATACATACACAGGCGGACTTTACTTTGCAAAGTATGTTCTCAACAACGAAGGACTATTCAGCCTTATAACAATGCTTATAGTTCCGGGCGGACTTGTTGCTTCAATACTTGTTCCGTGGATGACAAAGAAATTTACGAAGAAGTGGGCGTATATCTACGTTCATATCCTCGGCGCAGTCGTAATGTTTGCGATGTATTTCATCGGCTATGACGCACCGTGGAAGCTTGTTGTTAACGCAATAGGACTTGTCCTTCTCGGAATTCCGCAGGGTGTAAACAATATCATAACTTACGCTATGATCGGTGATACCGTTGACTATCTTGAATGGAAAACAGGCGAGAGAGCCGAGGGTATTTGCTTTCCCATGCAGACGCTTATCAACAAAATCGGTATGGCTGTCGGCGCATTCGTCGGTG
>CALBHM010000045.1 GCA_937892835.1 uncultured Ruminococcus sp.
CCTCAACGTCGTCCGTCAGCGTCACAAAGCCGTGCAGGCAGCCCTTGGGGATAAAGAAAGATTTCTTATTTTCGCCCGAGAGAATAACCGAGGTCCACTTCATATATGTCGGCGAGCCTTTTCTGATGTCGACGGCAACGTCCATTATCTCGCCTCTAACGCACGTAAGCAGCTTGCTCTGAGCGGTAGGGTTGACCTGGCAATGCAAGCCTCTGAGCGTATCCTTCTCGGCGGAAAACGACCTGTTGTCCTGAACAAAATCAACATCTATGCCAACCTCGGCGAGCTTACGCTTGGAATATGACTCCATAAACCAGCCCCTGTTGTCGCCGAAAACGTCCGGCTCAATTACTATTGCACCCGTTACTTCTGTTTCGTATGCTTTCAAATTTGTCAGTCCTTTACATTTTTTCGTTTGAATACGGCGGCTCCTGCTCCGTACCCCAGCGAGGACGTTCACCCTGCTTGTCGGAATACATGATCTTACCCTCGGCAACTCTCATAAGATGCTGACCGTAGGGTGATTTGCCGTACTGCTGTGCGGATTCGATAAGAGTTTTCTTTGAAATCCAGCGCATGTTATATGCGATCTCCTCGGGCGCAGAAATCTGAATACCCTGGAGCTTTTCAATCGTTCTGATAAAATTCGCCGCTTCCATGAGATTATCGACTGTTCCCGTGTCGAGCCATGCGAAGCCTCTGCCCATGAGCTTAATATCGAGGTCGCCGTTATCAAGATAAATCTGGTTGATATCCGTTATCTCAAGCTCTCCACGGGCGGACGGCTTAAGGCTCTTGGCATACTCGACAACCCTGTTATCGTAGAAATAAAGTCCGGTAATTGCGTAGTTTGACTTAGGCTCTTTCGGCTTTTCGACAATCTTCTTCGGCTTGCCCTTTCTGTCGAATTCAACAACACCGAAAGCCTCGGGATTATCAACATAGTAGCCGAAAACGGTAGCCCTGTCCTTATTGAGGGCGGCCTGTCTGAGCATATGGCCGAAACCGCTGCCGTAGAAAATGTTATCGCCAAGAACCATTGCAACGCTGTCCTTGCCGATGAACTTTTCACCGATTATAAACGCCTGAGCGAGGCCCTCGGGTCTCTCCTGAACGGCATAGGAAAGCTTCAATCCGAACTGATGACCCGTTCCGAGAAGTCTTTCAAACTTCGGCGTGTCGTCCGGCGTTGAAATGATGAGAATTTCTCTGATGCCGGCAAGCATGAGCGTCGAAAGCGGATAATAAATCATCGGCTTGTCATAAACCGGTAAAAGCTGCTTACTGGTAACCATTGTCAAGGGATAAAGGCGAGTTCCCGAACCGCCTGCAAGTATGATTCCTTTCATTACTTTTAACCTCCGTAATTATGTATCGGTTATTCGTGTTTTTCAAATAGACTGCCCGAATGACAGTCGATTCCGACTATCAACGGAAATTTATCAAGTACAATTCGCTTGACCGATTCACAGCCAAGGTCGAAAAATGCAATTTCTTTACATTCTTTAACGCATTTTGCGGCGAGCGCACCGGCACCGCCGACGGCGCAAAGGTAAACTGCGTTATTCCTTACGATTGCGTCGCAAACGCCCTTGTCTCTGCCGCCCTTTCCTATCATCGCCGCCAAGCCCTTATCGAGAAGCAGCGGAGCAAAAGGATCCATTCTTCCCGAGGTTGTAGGGCCGCATGAGCCTATCGGAAGGCCATGCGGTGCAGGCGTCGGTCCTGCGTAGTAGATACATGCTCCGTCGAGGTCAAACGGCAGCTCGCCGCCCTCCTCAATGAGCTTGACTATTCTTTTATGCGCCGCATCTCTTGAGGTGTAAACAACTCCCGAGAGGATAACCCTATCCCCTGCGTGAAGCTCCTTTGCCCTCTCCTTAAGCTCGGATGCGTCCAAAATATATTCTGCCATTAACTCAACTCCCGAATAAGCTGTTGAAGTAATTCCTCCGCCTTCTGCGGATCGTCCTTCACCTTGTCAAGCTTCTTTGCCGCTTTTTTTATCTGCGACTGTGCGCTCTTTTTGAGCTTCGCCGCCGCAGCCTCGGCCGATTCAACCAGTTTGTCGCAGCGGTCTATTGTTTCCTGCGCCGCCTTTTTATCGGCGGAATCCTCAACCTGTTTTTTGAGCATTTCATATTTTGCTCTCATTTTCTTGGCATTTTCCTCGGCCTCGGAACATCTTGCGTCAAGCTCTTCCGCTTTTTTCTCGGCCTTTTCCGCCCTTTCCGAAAGCTCCCTGTTTTCCTCGGAAAGAGTTTTCACAAGCCTGTCCTTGTCCGAAATTATATTTTTATATTCCTGCTGAGTTTTTTTCAGCTGCTGAATATAGTTTATTACCGACTGACGGTCAAATCCGCCGAAGGGAGTTTTTTTGAAAAGAACTTCTTCTTTCATGTTGCAATCATTCCTTTTCGCATTGTGATTTAACCGATATACATTATCTCCGTCACGCCGTCGCCGCACTTAACGGCTCCGTTCTTCAGCGAATAGCAGTACATTTCACCGCTTCCGCTCTTATAATTCTTGATATACGCAAAAGCGTCGTCGCTGTAAACAAAATTATTGAGATTAAGGTCGCTGTCAACAACGGCATAGCCTGTTCCGTCATAAATTCCTGCCGTGACAAGCTCCTCGGAGTTGCTCTGCCTTGTCAGAACTATCGTGAATGACTTGTTGACGGCAAAATAAGAATAAACATTCTTACAAACCTCAACCTTGCCGCCCTTGGGCTGGAATTTGTAAAGGGTTCTCGCTCCCGCAGAGTCGAGTTTTTCGTAAAAAAGCGTATCCTCAGCCGCCGAGCAGTCGGACACATTCGAATCAATAAGCCGTCTGCTGCTCAGCTCGGCATTCTCGGCACTGCTGTAATAAAGCTCGCCGTCCGCAAGTCCGTATATCGTACCCGAATCGGCCAAAATGAATTGAGTTTTATCCAAATCATATCCTTTAAGCTCATATTCAACCACGTTTGAGCCGTCATACCATGAGCAGAAGCTGCTGTCGCTGACCTCATACGAGCTTTGAACCGCATTGCGCACATAATCCATCGTTTTTTGCACGCTTGACTTCTTCGCCGTTTCAACAAGCGAATCCATACTGATTATATTGCCTACGCCGATAACCGATTTTCTGTAAACCAGTCTCGGATCTCCCGACTTGGCGAATTCGATTATATTATCGAACGTTATGCCCGATGCCAGTCTGTGCGAAGTGCCGTTACTGTACGCAAAGCATGTGTACTCGTCACCGACGGCAAGACCCAAATCAATCTTGTCCAGCTCCTCACGAAGCTGATCCCGGAGCATTTTCAGCTCATATTGATTGAGTGCGGCATTGTATTTTGCCGTGTCGAGGACTTTTCTTTTGAAGATAAAGCCCTTTTCAACCATGTAATCGCTTTCAACCGGTCTTTGAATCTTTTTATCGCTTTCATAATAATTGTCTGAAATAAAATCCTGCCAGTTGACATTTGATTTGTTCTTTGTGAAATAATATAAATTGCCGCCGTAAACAAAATCGTTGAGATAAACCTCACTCACGTCGGCGCAAATTTCCGCAGCTTTTTCGTCACCCTTTACGGCATACACATTTACGTTTGTGCTGTTGCCCGTCGCCTGCGTGTAGAATATTTCGTAATCATTGCTGTCGCCGGCATACTTAACATGGCTTATGCCGCTGGCAACATTCTCGCTGTTTTCGCCAAACTTGGCTCTGTGCAGTGAATAAACATTGCTGCTTCGGCGTGTGAAATAAACTATATTTCCTACCGACGGTGGGAAATACTCCTCGACCGATTCGGCAACCGTTTCGGCTCTTTGCAGCTCGGCGCTGTACATATAGCAGCTTGTGATGTTCGATTTTGTTATTCCGTAGCAGGCAAAGAGTCCGTCCTTGGTCGTTTTCCAGCCGTCGTCAATGCCTTTTTCAATGAATTTACCTTGCTTTTTCAGGGACTTTTTGCTGCCGACCTCAATCATTCTGAGGTCATATTTACCCGTTGCGGACGCTGTGTTCCTGCTGAACCAGATATACATTCCGTCCGTCGAAACGGAGATTTCCCTTGCCTCGCCGATGTCGTAGCTTGTTCCGTCGGCAAGCTTAACCGTTGCGCTTTTATCCGTTGTGTTATAAACTGCGGCCACGGGAGAGGTGTTCCTGTCCGCCCTTGCCGCTCCGAAATACGCCCCTGCCATTGCGCTCGCAACAATGATAATAAGCGCAAGACACGCAACGAGCGTCTTTATCCTTGAATCCCTTTTTGAGGGAATTTTTTTCTTTTTTAATGTTGATTTTTTATCCGAATTTCTGCTGTCGGATTTTTTATTGCCGAAGTCAACGGCAATTTTCTCAGGCTCGGAAATGTCGTCAAGAGGCTGAATATCGCCCGAGAATTCCATTGCGTCATAAATTGGCAAAAGCTCAGACTCCTGAACTGCCTGAGCGTCATTTTCATATTCATCATTTGAAAGTCTGATGTTGTCGCTTTCTTTCATCTTTTTCTCCGAGTCCCGTTCCGCCCGAAGCCGAGCGAAACGGGGTTAATAGATTTAATCAAGGTAATGGCCGTAATTATACGGTGCTGCCCTAATAATTATTTCATTGAAACGGCTTTCTTAGCCTTTTCAACAATGTTTGAAGCGCAAAGGCCGTAAATCTTAAGCATCTCAACTGCCGGACCTGAGCCGCCGAACTTATCCTCAACGCCGACTCTGACAACGGGAACAGGCTTGCCCTCGCAGACAACCTCTGTAACCGCAGAACCGAGACCGCCGATAATGCTGTGCTCCTCGGCCGTAACGATTGCACCCGTCTCCTCAGCCGCCTTAAGAATGATTTCCTTATCAATCGGCTTGATGGTGTGGATATTGATAACTCTTGCCGAGATACCCTCTTCCTTGAGCATATCCTTGGCAATCATAGCCTCATTTACCATAAGACCTGTTGCAACGATCGTAACGTCGCTGCCCTCTGCAAGCTCGATGCCCTTGCCGATCTCAAACTCATAAGTATCGGGATCATTGAAGCGTGGAACGGCGAGTCTGCCGAATCGGAGATAAACCGGTCCCTCGTACTCTGCCGCTGCAAAAACAGCTGCACGAGCCTCTACGTCGTCCGCCGGGTTGATGATCGTCATGCCCGGGATAGTTCTCATGAGAGCGATATCCTCGCAGCACTGATGGCTTGCGCCGTCCTCACCGACCGAAATGCCGGCATGAGTTGCGCCGAGCTTAACGTTGAGGTGGGGATATCCGATTGTGTTTCTGACCTGCTCGAAAGCACGGCCTGCAAGGAACATTGCGAAGGAGCTTGCGAAAACGGTGTGACCCGTTGTTGCAAGACCTGCGGCAACGCCTACCATATTACACTCGGCAATTCCTGCGTCGAAGAATCTCTCCGGGAATGCCTTTTTAAACATACCTGTCTTGGTTGCGGCTGCAAGATCGGCGTCCATAACAATGAGGCTCTCGTCCTTCTCGCCAAGCTCAACCAAAGCTTTACCGTAAGCTTCTCTTGTTGCTGTTTTGATTACGTCTGCCATCTCTTACGCCTCCAATTCTGCAAGTTGTGCCTTAAGCTCGTTCATAGCCTGCTCATACTGCTCGGCATTCGGAGCTGTACCATGCCATGAGCACTGATCCTCCATAAAGGAAACGCCCTTGCCCTTGACTGTCTTTGCGATAATCGCTGTGGGCTTACCCTTGAACTCGGCTGCTGCCTTGAAAGCTGCGTCGATCTCGTCAAATGAATGACCGTAGATTTCAATAACGTTCCAGCCGAATGCACTGAACTTTTCGGGAATCGGGTAAGGAGAGTTAACCTCTGCGATTGAACCGTCAATCTGGAGATTGTTGTTATCAACAACGGCGCAGAGATTGTCAAGTCCCTTGGCTGCGGCAAACATAGCTGCCTCCCAAACCTGACCCTCTTCGATTTCACCGTCGCCGAGAACAGTGTAAACTCTGTAATCCTTCTTATCAAGCTTTCCTGCGAGAGCCATGCCGACTGCCGTAGAAATACCCTGGCCGAGTGAGCCTGTGCTCATGTCAACGCCCGGGGTGCGATTCATGCTCGGGTGGCCCTGGAGCATTGCGCCCGGCTTACGAAGATTCTTAATTTCCGATACGGGGAAGAAACCCTTGTTTGCGAGAACCGCATAGAGAGCCGGAGCCGTATGACCCTTTGAAAGAACAAATCTGTCTCTGTTCTCATCCTTGGGATTTTTCGGATCTACATTCATGTGGTCGAAATAAAGATATGTGAGAATATCCGCTACCGAGAGCGATCCGCCCGGGTGACCCGACTTTGCATTGAACACACCTTCGATTACGCCCATACGAACCGTACAAGCCTTAATCTGTAATTGTTTTTTAGTTACTGCGTCCAAAAAAACACCTCCAATTATTCGCTTAAATTTTGTTTTTTCAAGAAATCCTTAAAATAATCCGGAACATCTGCACTGAACTCAAGGTATCTTCCGTCTCTCGGGTGCTTAAACCCGATCAAGCCTGCGTGCAGACACTGTCCGTTCAATGAGGTCACTCCGTTCTTCGGCCCGTAAATATTGTCTCCGGCAACCGGGTGGCCGATATAGGCCATGTGAACTCTTATCTGATGAGTTCTGCCCGTTTCAAGAGTAACCTTAATATATGCAAATTTCTCATTCTGATCGATCACTTCATAATGAGAAACGGCATCCTTGGAATTTTGATAGATAACGCACATTTTTTTCCTGTCATTGGGATTCCTGCCGATCGGTGCATTGACCGTTCCACTCAGCTCCTTGAAATGACCGTGCACTACCGCCCTGTATTGCCTGGTAAAGCTATGCTCCTTGATCTGAGCGGCAAGCTTTTCATGGGCAAAATCGTTCTTGGCAACTATTAAAAGTCCGCTTGTGTTCTTGTCGATACGGTGAACGATTCCGGGTCGGATAACTCCGTTGATTCCCGAAAGACTGCTTCCGCAATGGTAAAGCAATGCGTTGACAAGCGTTCCGTCGTAATTGCCGGCCGCCGGGTGAACAACCATTCCCCTCGGCTTGTTGACAACCAGCAGATCGTCGTCCTCATAGATGATATCAAGAGGAATGTTCTCGGGCTTCGCCTCAATCGTTTTAAGCTCCGGCATAGAGAAGCTTATCTCATCGCCGATTGAAACTCTGAACGATTTTGAAACAGGCTTGCCGTTGACCCTGACCTCGCCGTCGTCAATAATATGCTGGATATGCGAACGGGTAAAATCGGAGCATAAATCCGACAGCGTTTTGTCAATTCTCTCCCCTGCAAAATCCGAATCAATACGGAAGAAAAAATCACTCATGCTTCTCACCCGACTTTTTGCGGTCCCTGAACATATCAACGATAACGTAAATCATAATTGCAATCGCACCGACAGTTACAAGAATATCGGCAAAATTGAAAACCGCGAAATCCATGAACTGCACGTCGATAAAATCAACAACATATCCCCTGAGAATTCGGTCGATCAAATTGCCTAGGCCGCCCGAGATTATCATCACGGCGCAAGTGAGATAAAATTTTGACTTTATCTTTTTCGTCGCTATAAGAACTATTCCGGCTATAATTACTACGCCCGTCACGATTGAAAGCAGTGTCGTGCTCTGCGAAAACGAACCGAAAGCCGCTCCCGTGTTGCGCACATAATTCCAGCCGATGAATCCGTTGATAAATTCCGCCGAGCCGACAGGCTGAAGATAGCGTTCAACAAAGAACTTTATCACCTGATCGGCCGCAGTCAGAACCGCTATTGAAATAAAACTTATCAGTACACTCATTATTTTCTGAAAAAGCCCTTGATTTTACCGGCCAATCCGCCGTCGTTGCCGTCATCATCGAGGTCGTCATCATCAAGATCATCGAGATACTCGCCATTGTTATCGTCGGCGGCATAGGAATCGATATTCTCAAACTTGAGCTTGAATCCGTCTTTTTCTGATCCTTCTTGGGCTTGGTGAACATTATGTCCTTAGGCTCCGACTTTTCTTCCTTGTCGAAATCATCAACAATTTTGTCAAGCTCTTCGTCGCTTGCGTCGTCGATATCGGGAACAACAAACTCTGCCGATTCTGTTGTATCTTCAGTCTCTTCTTCCTCGTCCTCATCCTCATATGCCGGATCGGACTCAGCGTCGGTATCCTCTGTTTCGTAAATCATTTGCTGGAGATGCTCAACGTCCATCGACTCAGCTTCCCTTGCCTCGGGAGCCTTGACCTCCTCGACGGTTTCCTCAAAAGGGTGCTGCTCCTCCTGCTGAGCTTCCTCTGCCTTTTCTTCCGCTGCTTCTACAGGCTCTTCTGCCTTTTCAGGCTCGGCAGTCTCTTCCTTAACCTCTTCAACAGGCTCCTCTGCGGGGGCTTCTTCCTGCTTAGCTTCTTCCTCGGCGGTCATCTTTTCGATAACAACCTCGGGGAGCTTATTGATAAGCTCAACCTGTGCTGCATACTCGCTGAGAATCTGCTGTTTAAACTTTGTAACCTCCTGCTTCATGGTCTCAAGAGCCGCAAGCTCCTTAATCATGTCGCTTCTTGCGTTAACGGAAGCCTCCTTGGAATCCTGAATTGCCTTTTCGGCGATCTCCTTAGCCTGCTTCTGAGCTTCCTCAACGATTGCGTCCGCCTGATACTTTGCCTTGGTGAGCATTTCCTTTGCGGCAGCGTCAAGTCTCTCGTTTTCCGTATCCGTGCGCTCCTTGACGTCGGCAACAAGCTTGTCGGCCTTTTCCTGAGCCTCACGGGTGATCTTCTCGGCCGCTCTCTGAGCAGTCAGAAGTGCATTGCGGATATTATCCTCATCATTTCTGTATTCTTCAAGTCTCTGTGCAAGCAGGTTTATCTTCTTGAACATTTCTCCGTTTTCACGGAACATCTGCTCGTAAGACTCGGCAACTTCCTGAATGAAGGTGTCTACGCTCTCTGCTTTATAAGCATTTCTTCCGGAGGCTTCAAAATGGTGATTTGTGATTTTTGCCGGTGTTAACATGGTTTATTCCTCCTGTATTTTAAACAATAATTTATCAATAGTTTGAATGCTCAACCTCATCAAGAAGCTCGCCCGTAAGCGGCACATTGTAAGGTGTGATAATATATGCTCTGCCGGCAACACGCTTGATGTCGCCGTTGTTGGCATAAGCTACGCCGCTGAGGAAGTCGATTATTCTTACCGTTGCGTCATTCGGGCAGGTCTCAAGGTTGAGGATAACGATTCTTTTCTCATTGAGCACATCGGCAACCGAGCCTACGTCCTCATATCTGTCAAGCTTTTTGAAAACAACGTGAGCCTTTGAAGATGCGGCCGCCGCTGCGGGAACGGACGAACGGATATCGACAACCTTGTTGTCACGGTCACTCCTGTGATTGAAAGAAAAATTGCTTCTCACGTCACGGGGATCTTCCTTTTCCGGCTCCTCATCGTCAATATCAACATCGTCAAGGAATTCCTCCTCCGACATGTTGAACATATTCTTAAATTTGTCCATCATACCCATTATAATAAATCCTCCTGAATCAATATACTCGTTTGCCGAAAAGCGACGATCCTACTCTAACCATCGTCGAGCCTTCCAGTATCGCTTCAACGTAATCTCCGGACATTCCCATCGACAATATGTCCATACTGATATTATCTAATTTTTTTGCCTTTATGTCAAGGAACATTCGGTTCATATTCATAAAAAATTTACGAATTTCGGCACTGCTGTCGCAAATCGGCGGTATCGCCATAAGACCTTTGACCCGAACGGCGTCGATTTCAGATATTTCGCAAAGAGTTTCGGTCAGCTCGGACGGATCAAGACCGAACTTGCTGGCCTCCTCGCCGATATTGATTTCGACCAAAACATCGGTCACAATGCCCTTTCTCGCAGAAATCTTGCCGATTTCCTTTGCAACCTTAACGCTGTCAACGCTGTCAATCATATCAACCTCGCCGACAATCTGCTTAACCTTATTTGTCTGCAAATGGCCGATAAGATGTCTTTCAACGCCGTCAAGGTGCAGCTCGTCACGCTTGCCGAGGTATTCCTGAACTCTGTTTTCGCCGATAAGGTCAATGCCGAGCGAAAGCGCATGATTGATATAAAGGCTGTCAACCGTTTTGGTTACGCCCATCAATCTAACCGAGCCTTCATCTCTGCCGCTTTCAAGCGTTGCCTTTTGTATGTTTTCCCTGATACGCTTGTAGTTTTCTTCAATATCCTTGAAGCGTTCCTCAACTAATGCTTTTTCCATCACTGAGATTCCTTCCTTTCACGATTACTTCATCGTAGCGTTTAATCGGACGGTAGCCGTTCGACGCTTCGGTTTCCTCGCTGACGAGAACATAATCGCCTGCGTCATAGATTATTTCAATCTTCCTGGCGTTCATGATGTCGCCACGGAGAATATATACAACATCAACCTCGTTGCCTTTCTCGTCCTTTTCACGTCTTATTGACGAGCTGTTTATCTTGTAGCCCTTATACTCCTTGAAAACAAGCTCAATATCCTCTGTTCTCATGTTGGCATAGGTCTCGTTCATTCTGTTGCATGAAAAAGCAACGGCAACCTTATTATTCTGCGTTGTCGAGATTTTTTCAACCCTGACCTCAACGTCCTTGAAGCCGTAATACGGCATATTTATCTTCATTGTGTCGCCCTCGGCCATGAGAAGCGAATATTTGCTGTCCATGACCGTAACAAGATACCACTTGTAGCTGCCGACGATTTTGCCCATTCTGCCCGTAACGTCATCCGGCTTTTTATCAAGAAGCTTTTCGGCTTCATCGACGGTTAAATCGCCGATTTTATCGTAATCAATGGCATTTTCATAACCGTCAAGATTGCTTATATAGTAGCCGGAAAGCGGAGCAAGCACATCGGTCGAGCTGATTTTTTTCGATTCAAGCGACTTTATTTTTGCACCGACTTCATTGAATTTCGCCGTCAAATCAATCGTTCCGTCTTTCAGGATCTGTTTGCTTGCAAGCTTGTTTGCAAGCTCCTCAACATTCTGACTGAGATTTGAAAAATCTCCGTTATCCGAAGCCTCGATAAGCTCGGTAAAGCTCGAATCAATAGATTTATTCAGCTTTTCCATATCCAGTGCGTTAAGCTCGGTCTGCTCGGAAAGCTCCTGATATCTTGCAAGGCTCTCCTTTGCCTCAAGCAATGCCGACATATTCGCCGCATCCTCGGCCGAAGCGCAGACCCTTGCAACTGCATCT
>CALBHM010000046.1 GCA_937892835.1 uncultured Ruminococcus sp.
GATAACGTAATTATCGAATCCATCGGCGAGGTTCTCGGCAACATCTTCAGCGAATAAATAAGAAAAAGGACTGGTCCGTAGTAAATCGGATCAGTCCTTTTTACGTTTCACTTTTTTCAGTTATCATTGAGCATGACGGAAGCGTAAAACATTTTGTCATCATATTCAAATTTGCAAATCCCGTTATATCTTTCGGCGATGCTTTTTACTGATTCGATACCCAAGCCACGGCCCTTGTGCTTAGTTGAAAGAAATGCTCCGTCACGATCTTTTTTAGCTTTGCCGTCAAATGTATTATCAACGGCGAAGCAGAGCGAATGTGCTTCATATGATGCGCGGATTATAATTTTTCCGCCGCCGTTTTGCGTGCAGGCATCCATCGCATTTTCTATCAGGTTGCCCAGAAGCACGGAAAGCTCGGTTTTCCCTATTCTTATTTTTTCCGGAATCTTTGTTTTAACAATGTATTCTATGCCATTGTTTCTTGCAAGCTGTGCAAAATAAGCGATGACGACGTTTGCTGCCGAATTTTCGCAGAATGCAATCGGAGTATCATCCGGCACGCTCATGCTGTACTCCTGCAAGTATTTTTCAAGCTCATCATATTCCTTTTGTCTCAGAAGCTCCTGCATGAGAGCGATATGGTGGCGAACATCGTGTTTGGCTCTGCGAGCTTCGGAAATCCTTTCTTGGAGGCTGTCATATTGGAGCTTGCTCATCGCAAGGCGATGATTTTTTTCACTCAGCTCCATATTTTTATCCTGTTCAAAAATGAGCCTTGTAACGACATAATAAACGAGAAACGCGCCGATGTTGATTAAGAAAAGAAATGCTGTGTTTTTCGGCTGTAGAGCAACGTTCAGACTTGACTGGGTCGCATTTCCGTAAATTTCGTAGTACCAAATAATATAAAATGTGCCGGGAATGAGCCACAGATATTTCCATTCAAAGCCCGACGGCTCTCGCTCGACGGCAGGGGTGTAAACCTTTTTCATGTATTGCCTGAGCGGAAACCAAAGCACAAGCTCAACGACGAGCATACACAGCGAAAACGACCAGCGATATGCCTGCGTTGCAAGCTCGGGAAAAAGTTGACCCTCAAGGCACTTCGACGCCGTGACGATAAGATTTGCATTGTTCGACGTCATCAGCAATGTGAACAGAATTTTTGCAAAAGATGTTTTGACAGCGAGAATGTAAAATAAGGCATAAAGCACGGTGCTGACTGCGCTGACCATGCCGGCTCTGCCGTTTGAAAAAAATGCCGCCCAGGTTCCCAAGCCGAGCTGAACCAGCGTCATCAATCCGATGAGTATGCCTGTGACCGGCTTTGAAAATCTAAATCTGTTTCTGAATGGGTAAAGTGCCAGAACGAGGAGCGGCAAAAAGTTGAGCAGGGAATAAATCCAAACCTCGATCAGTCTGTAAACGGGAGGCATTATTTCTCACCTCCGCTTCTCAGCAGTTCAAATCGGAATTCAGCATAGGCTTCGGTGACTTCCTTAGCCTTGCGGCGACTTATCGGAATTCTTGATCCATCACTCATGACAAACACATTGTCGTTTTGAGCGACAACCTCATAGAAATTGACAATTACGCCCTTTGACGGACTACAAAAATACGAATTGGTGCACAGCAACGGCTCAACATCGGTAAAGGAAACCCTTGAAACAATGTTGTCGCCGAGCTTGCTGTGAAATGTTACGCAATGCGAAGCAAAATCGGCATATATCACGTTGCGAAGCACGACCGATTGGCTATCGGGAAGCTTGACGGAGCGTGAAAGCTCCAATTTCTCAAGGTCAAGGCGGCCAAGCATCGCCGAAAAGCTCTCCACGGTGTAGGGCTTACGCAGGTAATAGCAGGCGTTGACCTCATAGCTTTCGCAGGCGAATTCATTGCTCGAGGTGCAGAAAACAAGCTTAACTTTTTTATCCGTTTCTCTGATTTTACGAGCTGTTTCTATTCCCGTGAGCCTGTCCATGAAAATATCGGTAATTATCAGGTCATAAACGTCTTCCTTGAAGCCTTCCATGAACTCCTCACCGCTTGCAAAACGGTCAATTGAAACGTCGGAGCCGACATGCTCGTTTATCAGTCCGCAGAGACGATCAAGCGAGCTTTTTTCGTCATCTATCAGCGCTATTTTCATGCTTTTCACCTGCCTTTTCTATACTTTTATAATATATCACAAAAAAGTGCTAAAAACAAGAGACGATTTTGTTTATCGAAAACCGCTTGTGCCAAAAAATGACCGCTTGTGCCAAAACTGTTGCAATAATTATTGATTTCTTTTAATATTATGTATAAGGAAAATAGCGCATTTCTGCGTTTACACCGAAAATTCAGCGAAATTCAGCAAAAAGGAGACGTTGCAATGAACAAAAAGAACAGCTTGCGTGTTCTGTCCGTGATATTGGCGGTCATCATGATTTTCACGATGATTCCCGTCACCGTATTCGCGGCAGACGGCGACTGCACCCACCCCTCGATTACCGAGGACAACAAATGTACGGAATGTAATGCCGACATTGTAGCTAAAATTGTTGAATACAATCAGACAGAAGCTACATATTTTTCGGACTTTGATGAAGCACTTGCGATTGCAAGTTCGCAGGATCATCAGGTTTGCACCCTTTCTCTGCTCACGGATTTGGATGAGCCGATTGAGCTTACACAGGGTAATTTCTTCTTTGATGCAAACGGCCACACGGTCTATGGCACGATCACACTCCGTAAGAACGCCATACTCAGAATCACTGACGGTAAAGGTATCTTCCGTGGCACGATTTACGGCTACGATTACTCGTATTGCTATGTATCGGGCGGTGTATTCGATTCAATTGTGATGAACGGTCACGCCAACTTTATTGCTCAATACGGTATCACATGTTACGGAACGGTTCAGGCAAACGAATCCTCCGCTGTTGACCTTCGTGGTGACTTCTTTGGAAAGCTTGTATCAAATACAGGCTATGACGGATTTCTTTTGAGAACCGGTAACTATTACTGCGATATAATTGCAGACGGCGTAGATATGTACGGCGATCCCAAGGGCTTCAAATTGCTCTACGGTGACTATGGCAAAGGCTGCACAATAACGATCTCCGACGGCGCAAGGCTTGAGGCATCGGGCTATATCAACATGGATGAGTACGTTGAGATCAATGTCTATGACAATAACAACAGCGGCACGACTTTCTATATTAACGTGGCAACGATCGACTGCCCCGTTAACATTCACGGCGGAACGCTTGAAGCCGACTATCAGGCCGCCAAGTTTAACAATACGGTTACTATTGCCGATGGTGCTTCTGCGGAGCTCTCGGGCGGTTCATTCGCTAAGCTGACAATTGAGGGTGACATGACCTGTGCCGATGCTCTTGTTAAGCG
>CALBHM010000047.1 GCA_937892835.1 uncultured Ruminococcus sp.
CGAGAACAGGCTCGTCAGCTGAAGCCGAAATCACCTTTTCGGTCTCGCCCATTCGAACGGTTACACTGAATGATTTGCCCTTTGCCTCGCTCGGATAGCCCTCCTTTTCCCAAACCTTTTTGGTTACACCGAGAAGCTCACGTCTAACGTGCTTCCTGTCAAGTCCGAGCTTCTGAAGCTCACCCTCGGCAAAACGATACATAGCCTCAGGACCGCACATAAATACGGAATAATCCTTGCCCGACGGAGCATACTTTGAAATGATATCGGCATTGATAAAGCCGTGCTCATAGCCATTCTTTTTCTCCTCGGAGAGAACGTGAACTATCTTAACCTTGTCACATTCCTTTGCGATTGCGTCAAGCTCGTCCTTGAAAAGGATGCTGTCCTCGGTTCTGCTGCCGAAAAGAATCGTCAGGTTGAAATCCTCCGCCTTGTCACGGATAGCGTATGCCATTGAGAGGAACGGAGTTATTCCGCTGCCGCCTGCAAGAGCGATTACGTCGTCACAGTCACGAAGCTCCTCATAGAAGAAGTTGCCGAGCGGCTCGGAAATCAACACCTCGTCGCCGACCTTCCAATTGTCGAGAATCCAATCGGAAGCGAAACCGTTCGGAGTGCGTCTGACCGTGATTGCATATTTGCCGTCCTTTGACCAATCGGGCGAAGAGCTGATTGAATACGGACGTGTCAGCACACTTCCGTCAATCTCAAGCGCAACGCTCAGGTACTGACCCGCTCTGAAATATGCCGCCTTGTCGGCCTTGAAGACATAAGTCTTTGCGCCAGCACCTGCATGGTCGATAACCTCTGAAATCGTCATTTTCTGATAGTCAGGATGAAGCCTTTTGGCATTCTCATTGATTGGGAATACTGCCGAAATCTCTTTAGCCGGAGTTGCTTTTATTACACGGTTCTTTTCCGTGATATGCTTAACAAGGTGCGCAACGTCCGCAAAACCGTTTTTCTGAACATTTATCTTCATTGCCATAACATTACGCCTCCTTCTTATTCATTTCGTTAATTGCTACCTTTGCGACAATGCTGCCGCACATATAAGTCGAGCTGTAGCCGTCGCCTCTTATGCCGGAAGTTCCGATGGGCTTGAGTCCCTTAATCGGCATATCGGCGGCCTGAGAAACAGTTCTTGCAAGCATGCTGTCCCAGTCAGTTGTCAGGTAGCCGTAAACGCTGCCCTCCGGAACACCGAGATAACGAGCAAACGTCCACGGAGAAGCGATTGAAATTTCCTCGATATACGGGGTGAGCTTTATGCCTGTTTTCTCCTCGAAGTTGTCTATAATCTTCTTAGCAAGCTTATTTTTAACAGCCGCATAATCCTCATCGGAAATATTGTTCCAATCGTCGGCAGCTGTAAACATTGTCGTGAAGCTGCACATTGCCGTTCCGTCGGGTGAGGCGTGCGGATTTGCAACGTTATAGCAAAGGAAAATTGAATAATTATTTGTATCAATCTTTTTAAGGCTCTCGTATTCCTTAACGGAATCGGCAGTACCTGCAAGAAATATGCTGTAATCCTTGATACCTAACTCCTCGGCAGTCTTATTAAGTCCGAGATAAACGGTGAACATTCTTGCACCGAAGTTGCGGCTTCTTGCGGCAGAAAGCTTCTTTTCACGCTCCGGAACAAGCGATTTAGGCATCATTTTGCCGTAGATTATATCAGGGTTGATGTTGGCGAGAACCATATCAGCCTTGATAACACCCATATTTGTTCTCACACCGCAGCATCTATCACCGTCAAAGAGGAATTCCTCTGCACGGCAGTTGAACCAAACCTCTCCGCCGAGAGAGCGGAAGCGTTCGATCATTGCGTTGCTAATCTCATGCGAGGTATGTGCCGGAATATAAGCTCCTCTGGCGACATAGTTATGCACCATCGCAGCATAATGGAAAAACGAAAGATGCTCCATGTCTACGCCAAGATATGACCAGTAAACAGCAAGAATATCTCTGCATTTCTGCGGAAGCTCAAGTGCCTCAAAGACCTCCTCAGTCGAATAGCCGGCCGTCTTGATAACATTGCGGAAGTTTTTCAGCATATAAGCCGGCGACATCTCCTTCGGCGGCTTGTCGAGATAATCTATCAAATCTCTGATTTCTTGAAGAAGTCTGAAAAATTTCTTCATCTTCTCACGGCTGCCGGGAACATATTCCTCTGTTTTGTCAATAAAAGCCTTTACACCGGTCGGAAGCGTAACATCCATCGGTGTACCGTCGGTGTAGGTTGAAATGCATCTGAAGCAGTCATCAACGCACTGCCAGTCAACCTTAACGCCGAATCTGTCCATGAGAAGTCTGATTTCGCCCGGGTCGCTCTCCGGGCCAATTCCGCAAAGCTCATGTAATGACGGCTCAAACTCAAATCTGCCCCTGCAAAAGCTTGTTGCGCAGCCGCCGGGGAGATTGTGCTTTTCAATAATAAGTGTCTTCTTACCTGCCGTGATAAGTTCCAATGCCGCCGCAAGACCGGCGCAGCCTGAACCAACGACAACTGCGTCATATTTTTTCATAAATATGCCTCTTAAAATTCAAAGTCAACAACGGCTCTGTCGGTGATTACCGAATGAACGAATTCCTTGACCTTAAGATGATCGGGATGTACCTGATAGCCGTCAAGCGCAGCCTTGTCCTTAAAAATCGAATAAAGAGCAAGATCATAGCCCTTTTCGTTGAAATTGAAGCCGACCTCGGCACTGATAAGTCCGTCAACCTTGCCTACAAGTGAGGTAAGACGCTTTTTCATTTCCTCCATATTGTGCTTCTTCTGATCGTCATTTCTGACATTCCAAAAAACAATGTGCTTAACCATAGGTATAACCTCCCGTTAATTATTATTTTAATTATATCAAACATTTGAAATTAGTCAATAATCATTCATATTATTTTTGAATAAAGACACGTCATTGTGTTAAAGATTATAAAAGAGTAATCAATGATTACAAAACAAAAAGGAGGAACATACAATGAAAAAAATCATTGCCTGTTTAACTGCCGCCGTGCTTCTGTTTACCGTTTCGGCATGCGGCAAAAAGAGCGAAACGGACATGAACAACGCAAAGGCTGACAACACAGTCTATTTCTTAAACTTCAAGCCGGAAATTGCGGATATCTACAAGGAAATAGCTAAGAAATACGAGGCCGAAAAGGGTGTCAAGGTCAAGGTCGTTACAGCCGCCAGCAACACATATGAAACAACGCTTAAATCGGAAATTGCAAAGTCTGACGCTCCGACAATCTTCCAGATCAACGGCCCCGTCGGCTATAAGTCGTGGTCAAAATACTGCAAGGATCTTAAGGACACAAAGCTCTATGACTATCTTTCCGATAAGGATCTTGCAATCAAGGACGGCGACGGTGTTTTCGGAATCCCC
>CALBHM010000048.1 GCA_937892835.1 uncultured Ruminococcus sp.
GCTTGATTTAGCATGTATTTTTGCATTGATTATTCCGTTCTTTCTCCCGAGAATGCATGAAAGATACTTTTATCCGACAGACATGATGACAATCACCTATGCGTTTAATCATAAAAAGCGTTGGTACGTTCCCGTTCTCTCAATATCGGCGTCGACATGTACTTATCTTAGATATCTGCTGCCCTCCGTTTTTACCGACTGCAAGCTGTGGATTCTGTCAATAGCAATTCTCGCCGCTTTGATCATTTTGATAACTGGATACTACAAAGATTACTATAAAAGCTATGATAAAAAAGTTAAAATAAACTAATCTCTTTTACGGCACGATGTGAAGATGCATCGTGCCGTAAAAAACTTCCGTATTCTCATTGACATTACATCTTAAAAATATTATAATTGTTATGTTTGGAACAGAGTTCCATATCTCATTTGGAGGTGCTTTAATTGGTAAGAGCAATTGTCGGCGCTAACTGGGGCGACGAAGGTAAGGGTAAAATCACAGATATGTTTGCTTCCAAAGCGGATGTAGTTATCCGTTTCCAGGGCGGTGCAAACGCAGGTCACACGATTATCAACGATTACGGAAAGTTTGCTTTGCATCTTCTTCCGTCGGGCGTATGCCATCCCGAGATTACAAACATCATCGGTAACGGCGTAGCTCTTGATATTCCGAAGCTTGTTAAGGAAATTAACGACGTTACTTCCAAGGGCGTTCCTCAGCCCAAGCTTCTTGTTTCCGACAGGGCACAGATCATGATGCCTTATCACGTTCTTCTTGATACATACGAGGAAGAGCGTCTCGCAGACAAGCAGTTCGGCTCAACAAAATCGGGTATCGCTCCGTTTTATTCGGACAAGTATGCTAAGATCGGTTTCCAGGTATGCGATCTTTTCTACCCCGATGAGCTTAAGGAAAAGCTTGCAAGCGTTTGCGAGGTTAAGAACCTCCTGCTTGAGCACGTTTATCATAAACCGCTCCTTGATGTTGACGAGCTTTTCAACACACTCATGGAGTACAAGGATATGATTGAGCCTTATGTTGCCGACACGGGTGCATTTATCCGTCAGGCAATCAAGGACGGCAAGGAAATTCTTCTTGAGGGTCAGCTCGGCTCACTTAAAGACCCCGATTTCGGTATCTATCCGATGGTTACATCCTCCTCAACTCTTGCAGGCTACGGCGCAGTCGGCGCAGGTATTCCCGCACATGAGATTAAGGACATCATCACGGTTACAAAGGCTTATTCCTCAGCAGTCGGCGCAGGCGAATTCGTCAGCGAGATTTTCGGCGAGGAAGCCGATAAAATGCGTAATCACGGCGGCGACGCAGGTGAATACGGTGCAACAACAGGTCGTCCCCGTCGTATGGGCTGGTTCGACTGCGTTGCAACACGCTACGGCGTTGAGGTTCAGGGCGCAACTCAGGTTTGTCTGACCGCTCTTGACTGTCTCAGCTATCTTGACGAGATCAAAGTTTGCACAGGCTACGAGATTGACGGAAAAGTCGTAAAGGATTTCCCGAACACTCATATGCTCAAGAAAGCTAAGCCGATTCTCGAAACACTTCCGGGCTTTAAGTGCGACATCAGAGGCATCAAAGAATTTGACAAGCTCCCGAAGGAAGCACAGGACTATGTTCTCTTCATTGAGAAAGAGATCGGCAAACCGATTACAATGGTTTCCAACGGTCCTAAGAGAGACGAGATAATATATAGATGAATAAATTTACTGTCGTGTTGCAGACTTCAAAAGATGTGACACGGCAGTCACTATCTAAGAAAGGACGAAAAGAATGAACGAAAAAATACTTGTCCTCGATTTCGGCGGACAGTACAATCAGCTCATCGCCCGCAGAGTCCGTGATTTCAACGTTTACGCCGAGATCCTCCCCTACACCACCGACCTTGAGACGATCAAGGCAAACGGCTACAAGGGAATCATCTTCACAGGCGGTCCGAACTCTGTTTTCGATATGGAATCTCCGCATTACACAAAGGATATTCTTGACATTGGCGTTCCGGTTCTCGGCATCTGCTACGGCTGTCAGCTCATCGCATGGATGGGTGACGGCAAGGTTGCAACCGCTCCCGTTTCCGAATACGGCAAGATTGAGCTTCAGCTAAGCAAGGACAGTCTTCTTTGGGAGAACGTTCCTGAGAAGAGCGTCGTTTGGATGAGCCATACCGACTATATCTCCGAGCCGCCCAAGGGCTTTGAGATTATTGCTAAGACTGACAACTGCCCCTGTGCTGCAATGCAGAATGTTGACAGAAAGCTCTATGCCGTTCAGTTCCACCCCGAGGTTACTCATTCCGAGTACGGCAATCAGATGCTCAGGAACTTTGTTTTCAACGTTTGCGGCTGCACAGGCGATTGGAAAATGGACAGCTTCATTGATACGACTGTTGAAAAGCTCCGTGAAAAAATCGGCGACAAAAAGGTCGTTCTCGGTCTTTCGGGCGGCGTCGACAGCTCTGTTGCCGCTGCGCTTCTCAGCCGTGCTGTCGGCAAGCAGCTCACCTGCGTTTTTGTCGATCAGGGGCTTATGAGAAAGGACGAGGGAGATTTTGTCGAAAAGACATTCACATCCCTCTTTGATATGAATTTTGTCCGTGTAAACTGCGGCGATCATTTCCTTGCAATGCTCAAGGGTGTTGTTGACCCCGAGCAGAAGAGAAAAATCATCGGCACGGAATTCTATAAGGTATTCTGGGACGAGGTCAGAAAGCAGGCAGAGGACGGATTCTTTGCACAGGGTACGATTTATCCCGACAGAATCGAGTCAGGCAAAGGCAAGAGCAAGGATAAGGCAAACACGGCCGTTATCAAAACTCATCACAACATGGTTGAAAAGCCGTCCGATATACAGTTCCTCGGCACGATCGAACCGCTCAAGGACCTTTTCAAGGACGAGGTTCGTAAGGTCGGCGAAATGCTCGGAATTCCTCATGAGCTTGTATGGCGTCAGCCTTTCCCCGGCCCGGGTCTCGGCGTAAGAATTGTCGGCGACATCACAGCCGAAAAGATAAGAATTCTCCAGGACGCAGACTTTGTTCTCAGAGACGAAATGGCAAAGAACGGCTATGAGAAGAACCTCAGCCAGTTCTTCTGCGTTTACACTGGCTCAAAGTCGGTCGGCGTTATGGGCGACCACAGGACATACGAAAATGTTATTGCAATTCGTGCCGTCACAACGGACGACTTCATGACCGCAGATTGGGCAAGAATCCCGTATGATATCCTCGCAACCGTCTCCAACCGCATCACCAACGAGGTCGATGGCGTCAACCGCATCGTCTACGACATCACCTCCAAACCCCCGGGAACGGTTGAGTGGGAATAATACCCAAAAGGCTGAAAAGCCTTGAAAATGCTGGACTTTTGCGTTACGGAATTG
>CALBHM010000049.1 GCA_937892835.1 uncultured Ruminococcus sp.
GAATTCTTCCGTCGTGCCAGCCCTGACCTTCATCGTAGTCGATCATAAACATATGATCTGTGAAATACTTACCGAAGCCGAGCTTCTTCTGATCCGGCTTCTCCTTTGGGTGTGTAGTTCTTGTTACTGGAAATGTATACATTTCTATCGCTCCTTTCAAGCAATATTATAATTCGTAGAGATCGGGTTTTCTGTCGTTGAAAACATTGATCGAATTTCTTATATCCTTAATTATTCCGAAATCGCAGTCGGCTGTTATGACCTCCTGCTCCTCGCCTGCCGCTGCAAGTACCTCGCCCCACGGGTCAACTATCTGCGAATGACCGCCGAAAACAGCATCGGGAGTTTTGCCGCAGGAATTACAGCAGACAACGAACATCTGATTTTCAATCGCTCTCGCCCTTGTGAGCGTGACAATGTGAGAAGTTCTCACCAAAGGCCACTGCGACACCATAAACAGCATATCAATGCCCCTCAGGGCAAGGCTTCTGATAAGCTCGCAGAAGCGGATATCGTAGCAGATAACAATTCCGCACTTATGCCCGTCAAGCCCAAAGGTCACAAGATTCTTGCCGAAGCTGAAAAACTTGTGCTCGTCCATCGGGGTGAAAAGATGCGTCTTGTCATATTCTGCAACGACCTCGCCCTCACGGTTGAAAACAAACGCCGTGTTGTAAATTCCGCCGTTCTTCTCGTTGGCAACACTGCCGGCAACGATATTGACGTTAAGCTCCTTTGCTAAGGCGGAGAATGTTTTTTTTACTCTCTCGCCGTCCCTGTCGCAATAGCTCGCAAGGTTTTCTTTCGGATAATAGCCCGTTGTCCATGTCTCGGGAAGAACAACAACGTCGGTTTTTTCTTTTTTTACCGTCTCCCTTATCAGTCTGAGAGCTTCGGTGTAGTTATACTCAACGTCGCCGAGCTTCATATCAAGCTGAATGCAGGAAACTTTCATTTTATTATTCATAGTCATAGCCTGCTTTGACAGCACCTTTGTTTACATCAAGGAGATCAAGGTGACGTGCGGAAACGACCTTTTTGAGTGCGTCGTCGGTATAATCAATCGAGAACTGCGGCACTTCTCTGAGAATCTTGCCGGTGATAATCATGTTGGCAAGTGTCGGTGTTCCGTTATCGTTCGCCATCTTGGTTGCAGGTATATAATATACGTCTACATCCGTTCTGTCAACCTTTTTGTCAATCATTGTAGAATCGACAAAAATCTTTCCACCGCTGACCACTTCATTTTCATATTTTTCAAGTGACGGAAGATTCATTGCAACAAGTACGTCCGGCTTGTCGACAATTGGAGAGCCTATCGGCTCATCGCTGATGATTACGGAGCAGTTAGCTGTACCGCCTCTCATTTCCGGGCCGTAGGACGGAAGCCAGCTTACCTGCTT
>CALBHM010000050.1 GCA_937892835.1 uncultured Ruminococcus sp.
TGATAAGATCGCACTTACGGTCGAGAGCAATCTAAAATACGAAAGCCGTAATCTGCTACTGGATTCGGAATGTTTTGAGCATTTAACACCTACGGGATATCATGCAACATATCAGGGTGATTATGTCAACACAGATGCAACATATTTGCCTTCCGGCAAGGCTCGTAAGCTAACAGTTAAGGCAGCAAATGACGATAGTCAAATCGCAGGAGTGTCTTTCTCTCCAAGTGATACAGTAGGCGGCGTAGATAAGATTAAACCTAACACAACATACACCTTATCTTTTTGGGCACGTGTATATCCAGACGACGCAACACAATCATTGTCAAGTCAAGCGTCGGTATATACGGCCAACGCACCGAATAATGCGATCATAGACACTAAACGTACACGAGGTCTTGCACTTACAAAAAATTGGCAAAAGGTTGTTATTGTCTTTACAACACAATCTACTGTTTCATCCTTTCTTTTGAGGTTCGCTCTTGCCGGCTGTGTTAATGATGGAATATACGCATTTGGCATATCATCTCTGAAACTCGAAATCGGCAACGTTGCGACGGAATGGGCAACACGCACACCGTCGGCAGAAGAGGTCGAAGAGTATGCAAAATCCGAGATAGCTCAGCTCCCGGATAGGATCACACTTTCCGTCGAAAAAAACCTCAAAATCGGAGCGAGAAACATCTTGCTTGATTCGGCGTGCTTTAAGAGTTTTACGCCGAGCGGATTCTACGCAACAGTCAGTAAGGGTATGCCTTTTTCTGATTCTGCCGTACCGTCAGGATATCGTAATCAGATGGCTTTCACACCTACGCAAAACGGAGCTTGTGGCTTTCAGTTTGAATCAGACGATATAATCGGGCAAGCAGCGAACAGTATCGATAGGATTAAGCCAGGCACGACATATACGCTATCTTTTTGGCTTAAAAGCTTTGCACACGCTGGCATGACGTTGAATCTTGACCGCTTGATTTATTGCGGCGACGGTAATCTCCCGACTATTGACAGTCAAAGATGTAAAGTTCCTGCAATACCGTCAGATTGGGAAAAGTACGTAATCGTATTTAAGACACCGGCGACTGTTTCAAAGTTCCGCCTGCGTTTTATTTTGCTTGATTGTAGTACAAAAGACGAAGCTATTGGCCTGTATATATCCTCCCTCAAACTCGAGGAAGGTAACATCGCTACGGACTGGACGCCGTCGGCGGATGATATAGATCAATCTGTCAAATCGGTACAAGCAAAAATAGATATGTGCGTACAAAAAGACGAGAAAAATAATCTTGTTTCCGAAATCAATATCGCAAGTAATAAGCTGACGATTGACACGGATAATTTTACACTTGCCAAAAACGGCACAATGACTTGTAAGGGTGCAACTATAACAGGTGGAACACTGACTTGCGGTAATGATTCTTTTAATATGACAATCGCAGAAGCAAGTATATCTCATTTATTTGATAACAATGAAATCGGAAGAATAGGCGTTATTGTTGATAGATTCGGTAATCATTCGGAATTTATAAAAGGAAAAAATTCCGTTTCTATCGGAGCAGGGAAAAACGCACTTTTTGAATTTGATTCAAACGGTTCGGTCAATAACGGAATAAATAATGGACTTTCGTCAATTGGAACAGATATATTTTGCGGATATAGACATTTTCGTAAATTTGCTGATTTAACAGATTCAAATTACAAAGTCTTTCAGTGCGGAACTGGAATATATTCAGATAAAACATTAGGTGTTGAAATGTATGATTGTATGTTGAATCAAATAGATTGTGCTTTAAAGATAAAAAGAGAAAACTACGATACAAGCACAGTGTCTATATATGGATTCAAAGGGAATGGCACTGATTATATTACATCACCCGCACTGTCGTTAAGAACAGATGGATTGTATTATAATGGAAAGAAACTTGCGTTTACAAGCGAAGGGGTTACATCATTTCCGAGTGCTATTGGAGCAACATCTTCCACATCATATGTATATGTCGTAGCTGATAAAAAGACTGGAGCGATAAGCTTTTTATCAGCATAAAGGAGGCACACATGAAAACATCAATAAAACAAATATTAAACGCACGTGAAACACTTTCACGGCTTGCAGAAAAGGCATTACCCGTCAAGCAGAGCTACAGGCTGGCAAAGGTAGTTAAAGCCGTTAACGACGAAATCAACGTGTACGAAGGCGAACGTATCAAGCTCTGCGAGAAATACGGCACGCTGAACAAGGAAGCAAACAAATATGACATTAATGATACGGACGGTTTTTACAGAGATTCCGCCGTGCTGTTAAGCCAGGAAGTCGACCTTGACGCCAAGCCGATTGACATCAGCAGCCTTGAATTATCGGCACAGGACATCATCAATATTGAGCCGTTTATCGAGGTGATCAATGATGATTAACAAGATAGTAGTCAGCGAAAAAAGGGGATTGTTTCCCGAATATTCAAGCCTCGGCACGATAGGGGAGAAGAACGCAACGACTTTGTTGTTTCTTCTCCCTACGTCATTGCAGGGATATGACAAAAATATCGTCTGTGAGACGGCACAGGGCAGTTTTAACTATACGGTATCAAACGATACCTTTGACCTGCCGAGCGAGGTGCTGACGGACAGCACGCTTAAATTGCAGCTCGTTCTCAAGGAAAGCGACAAGGTCATATGGAAGTCTGTGCCGTACACATTCACTCTCAATCCGACGCTTGATGTTTCGGGCGAAA
>CALBHM010000051.1 GCA_937892835.1 uncultured Ruminococcus sp.
ACTTGACTCCCTTTTTGCCGACAACTCCGTTGAAGAGATAAATCCCTCCGTCAATAAGCTCAGAATCATGGAAATTGAACCGAACCATGATCAGCCGAGAAAAGATTTTGATGAAAAAGCACTGTCGGAACTTGCCGAAAGTATAGAACAGCATGGAGTGCTTCAGCCGCTGGTCGTTCGACCTCTTGCAAACGGAAGCTACCAGCTTGTTGCAGGTGAAAGGCGTTGGAGAGCGGCAAGAATTGCAGGACTTACAGAGGTTCCGGTCGTAATCAAAGAGCTTACCGATGAGGAAGTAATCGAAATTGCGATGATTGAAAATCTTCAGCGTGAGGACCTCAATCCACTTGAAGAAGCTCTCGGCTATCGCTACATGATGGATGAGCTTAATATCACACAAGAACAGGCTGCCGAAAAGGTCGGTAAATCACGTCCTGCGGTTGCAAATGCTCTTCGACTTCTTAAACTTCCGAATGAAATTCAGGATATGGTAAAAAATAATCTTATCTCGCCCGGTCATGCGAGGGCTTTACTTGGCTTTGACAGTGAAGATATGATGCTTCAAACGGCAAAGATGATTATTAAAGAAGATCTCTCGGTTCGTGAAGTTGAAAACCTTGTAAAAAAATCAAAAAAAGTACCAAAAGTTGCAAAGCAGCAAAAACGAGATAAATTTTTCAGCGAGGTTGAGATTGCATTGGTTGAAAACCTTGGCAGAAAGGTTAAAATAAAAGAAGCAAAGCAGGATGCAGGCGTTCTTGAAATAGAATTCTTTGACAAGGACGATCTTGAAGGTCTTGCGATGAAACTTGAAAATTACGGTAAATAATATAAAATGGAGTGGTAATTATGTTAGATATCAAACTTATTCGTGAAAATCCGGAAATGGTTAAGGCAGCCATGAAAACAAGGAACAAGGATATGGATGCTATTGTTGATGAGGTTCTTGCAATCGACGCAGAACGTCGTGAGCTTATGAAAGCAACCGACGCTCTCAAGCAGGAGCAGAACGCTGCAAGTAAAAAAATCCCTCAGATTAAAAAAGAGGGCGGCGACATCTCTGAAATCATGGCAAGAATGAATGAGATAAAGTCAAAGATAAAAGCAGACGACGCTAAAATTGCAGAGCTTGATGCAAAGCAGAAATCACTTATCTATGAATTTCCGAATATTCCGAACAAGAGCGTTCCTATTGGTAAGGATGACAGCGAAAATGTTGAAATTCGCCGCTGGGGTGAACCGAGAAAGTTTGACTTTGATTATAAGGCTCATTGGGATATTGGCGCGGACCTCGGAATTCTTGATCCCGAAACGGCTGCAAAAGTAACCGGCGCACGTTTTCATTTCTATAAAGGTCTCGGTGCAAGACTTGAAAGGGCAATCATCAGCTTTTTCCTCAATACGCATACCGAGCACGGATATACTGAGATTCTTCCTCCGTTCCTTGTAAACAGAGCATCAATGACAGGTACAGGTCAGCTTCCTAAGTTTGAGGATGACGCATTCAAAACAACCGACGATCTTTTCCTTATTCCGACAGCCGAAGTTCCCGTAACTAACATGCACAGAGATGAAATTCTTGACGGCAGTAAACTTCCGATTAAGTATTGCGCTTACTCGGCATGCTTCCGTGCAGAGGCAGGCTCAGCAGGCCGTGATACAAGAGGTCTCATCCGTCAGCACCAATTCAACAAGGTCGAGCTTGTTAAATTTGTTGACCCCGAAACATCTTATGATGAGCTTGAGAAGCTCACAAATGATGCAGAAAGAGTTCTTCAGCTTCTCGGTCTTCCCTATCGTGTTGTTTGTCTTTCAACGGGTGACATCGGTTTCTCATCGGCAAAGACCTACGATATCGAAGTTTGGATGCCGTCCTACAACAGATATGTTGAAATTTCTTCATGCTCAAATTTTGAGGACTTCCAGGCTCGCCGTGCCGCTATCAGATTTAAGAAAGACCCCAAGAGCAAGGCTCAGCTTGTACACACCCTTAACGGCTCGGGCGTAGCTATCGGCAGAACCACCGCAGCAATCCTTGAAAACTATCAGAATGCTGACGGAACAGTTACTATTCCTGAGGTTCTCGTGCCTTACATGGGAACAGATATTATCAAATAATTAACGTCATTTTAACAGTTTCTAAAACCTTTTGAAGTGCGTTAAATTTATATCAATTTCACATTGACAAAAAGGATAAAAATGATATAATTATCCTGTAATAAAACAAAGGAGTGTTTTTTATGCCACTTGTAACAACCACAAAAATGTTCAAAGACGCTTATGAAGGCGGCTACGCTGTAGGTGCTTTCAACGTAAACAACATGGAAATCATTCAGGGAATCGTTGCAGCAGGAAAGAAGCTCAATGCTCCCCTTATCCTTCAGGTTTCCAAGGGTGCTCGTGCTTATGCTAATCACCTTTATCTTGTAAAGCTTGTTGAGGCTGCTGTTGAAGAGTCCGGTCTTCCGATTGCTCTCCACCTTGATCACGGCCCGGATTTTGAGACCTGTAAGGCTTGCATCGACGGCGGATTTACTTCCGTTATGATCGACGGTTCTTCACTTCCTTATGAGGAGAACGTTGCGCTTACAAAGAAAGTAGTTGACTATGCACACGCTCACGGCGTTGTTGTTGAGGGTGAGCTTGGACAGCTTGCAGGCGTTGAGGACGAAGTCAGCGTTAACGCTGAGGACGCTTCATACACAAATCCCGATCAGGTTGAGGATTTCGTAAAGCGCACAGGCGTTGATTCACTTGCTATCGCTATCGGCACAAGCCACGGCGCATACAAGTTTAAGCCGGGTCAGAAGCCGCAGCTTCGTTTCGATATTCTTGAAGAAGTATCAAAGAGACTTCCGGGCTTCCCAATCGTTCTCCATGGTGCATCTTCCGTTATCCCCGAGTTTGTTGAGGAAATCAACAAGTACGGCGGAAGCATGCCGGACGCTATCGGTATTCCCGAGGATATGCTTCGTCAGGCAGCAACAATGGCAGTTTGCAAGATCAACATTGACTCAGACCTTCGTCTTGCAATGACAGCTGCTATCAGAAAGCATTTTGTTGAGCATCCGAGCGATTTCGATCCTCGTCAGTATCTCAGACCTGCTCGTGACGCAATCGAGGGAATGGTTGAGCACAAGATCAACACAGTTCTCGGCTGCGCAGGTAAAGCATAATCAGAGAATAATATTAAATCGACACGGCAAAAAGTCGTGTCGATTTTTTATCTTCCTATTAAAATTTTCTTTAAAGTTTCAAAAAATTTTTTCAAAAAATTTCTTAAAGAATTCAGAAAATAATTTATGTCTTCTTTCGGATTTTCGTAGTAAAAACTATATTCTTTTGTATCCATCAGCTTGTTACAGCTTACACATCTTCGCTCCATAATTCCGTTTTCTTCCGGCGTTGCACGTTTAGCAACTCTCCATTCTCCGGGAATATGTCCTGTACTTTTTATCGTCATATTTTCGAGTGTCGTTTCTTCAAAGTTCTCACCCATATCGACGAAATATTTTCCGCAGTCACGGCAACGATAATATTCAAAATTACCGTCGGCTTCACATGTTGCTTTCATTGCTTTATGATATTCAAAATTATGAACTTCCTTTTCAATTTTAACAACTTTCCTATCAAAAAATATATTTTCATATGATGCAATAACTGTTATTTCATTTGAATTTTCATTTTCGCCGATAAAAAGTTTTCCGTTTTCATTTATCGTTGTTTTATCATCCGAATTGTTTTCAACACTCCAAATAATTGATTGCGGCGGATTATTTTTACCTAAAACATTTGCATTAAAATTATAGCTTTCTCCGACACAAATTTTATCCGGTAGATTTGTAATTTTAACTCCGTTTACAGTAGGTAAGCTTGAAGAATTAAAGAAATTTCCTTCTATATGAAATGTCAATTTATTCTCGGTCATTTCTGTAACATTGATATAAAGACCGTCCGTTATTTCAATTTCTTCTCCTTCAGCTACTGCGGCATCAGGCTTATTATTATATTGACCTCCCGTAACACTGTAATTCCAATTGTTAACGCTTGACTGTAAATTATTCGGAAACTTTATGCCTGTTGTCAGCAAATAACAAACCAATCCGCTTTTTAAGGAAATTCCCTTAATTTTTGAACCATCGGCAAGAAATAAGTCTTTCTTCTGTGAATCATATTTGCTGCCTTTTCCGTCAAATCTTCTGTACTCAAGATACAATGTTTTATTTATTTCGGGAATATCCATTTTGTATCCGACTACATTATCTGTATGCTCATCGTTTATCGGATTTAAAGTATAATCGCCCTCATTTAAAATATGATATATATTTTTATTATTCAACCAGCCGAGAGCCTCACGCTCTTTAACAGAAATAAATTGTGCAACCTCAGTTGTATGCTTACCCATTGCCGACATATAACCGACCGGCTGATACGGCGACCGATAAAGATCATAAAGACCGAATGCATGAGCTGTTTCATGACAGTTAACACCTATGGCTGTAATTTTATTTCCGAATGTATCGGTATAAAGATATTTATAATCCTTTGTCATTTGAACATATGCACGGCTTTGAAGGGTTTTTGATTTATTCGTTATTTCAACAAGATTTGTCTGATCCTGATAATTCCATAATGGCGACGCCCATTCAACGGAAATATTAGTCTGTTCGGTTGGCTTATAAATTATCGTGATCAAATCAATTAACCCGTCATTGTTTTTATCAAGTTCGTCTAAATCAAATTTTTCTTTTCCATTGTAATTTGTAATTTCTTTTTTTGCTAGGCTGTTTATTGCTTGGGACCAATCCTCTTTTAATTCATATATTCGCTCGGCACGCTCTCCGCTGTCGGCATAACCGTCAGGATTTTCATCGCTTTGAGAAGCATAATAAGCTCTTGTATGACTGAGTGTTAATGAGCCGCCGTTGTCAAAAAGATATACGCTTTTCATTCTGACTTTATCCGAAGAAACGGATTTAAAATAATCGGAAACATTATACTCAGCAGTGTTATATGAATTGTCGGTAATTTTTCTTACTGTTTCACCGTAATTATTGTCGACAAATTCTTCTTCTCCGTCAAATTTTGCAAACACAATAAGGTTTGTAAAATTATAATCCTCGCTCTCATTATCAAAAGCCGAAATATCATATATAAAAGAAAAACAAATTATTAAAACTGTTAAAAGCAAAGAAATGCTTTTTTTAAAAAACATCAAATCACCTCTTTTTTTAATTTTAACATTTATTTTGGTAGATTTAATGATAATACATAATTAGAATTGTATAAAAAAAATATATAAAATATTTTTAAACAGTCAAAATGCACAATTTAATTTTATAATAATACAAAATATGAAAAATTATTTGTATAAAACGTAAAAAATAAGGGTAAAACAAATGATTTGTTGACGTTTATATATTTTTTTGTTATATTATATAAGGAATGTTTTGTAATTCGGAGGTACACAGGTGAAAAAAGTTTTATCAATTCTCTTAAGTATTGTTCTTATCATTTCAAGCGTTGCAGCACTTACAATTCAGGCATTTGCAACTACCGGCGATACGATCGGACAATACGACTTTACAATTTCAAATCCTTATGAAACAATTGATTGGGACACATGGAAAGCTTACAAAGGAGCAACTCATGTTCATACCGTAAGAAGTGACGGAGACATTGAACTTGACGACATGATTGAAAAATATTATTCTCTCGGTTATCAGGCTCTTGCACTTACAGACCACGGTACAGTTAATTATTCATGGACAAAAGATCAAGATAGACTTCCGATTTTTGGATATCAATACTTTAAACACGGTAATGTTGATGAGCTGACCGAAGAAAGATACCGTCAGATTACAACAGGCTCTGACAGAGGCGGAGACGGTATGACAGAAGTTCCTCTCGGCATTGAGCTTAACGGTTCTTCAACAGCAAAATGTCATGTTAACAGCTATTATGCCGATTGCGGTCATGGTGATCTTGAGCTTGATTCAAAATGGCCAGAGGATGCGGTTAAAAAGAGTCAGGCTGCCGGCGGAATTTGCCACATAAACCATGTCGGCGAATGGACAGAGGGCAGACACGATATAAATACTTATAACGAAGAATTCGTAAAGAAATTTGCAAGCATTTTCCTTAACTACTCTGCCTGTATAGGTATGGAGCTTGTTAATACAAAGGATAACAGAACCCATAATGACCGTTATCTTTATGATGAGACACTTAAGCTTACTGCTCCTCAAGGCAGAAATGTTTGGGGCTTCTGTGAAGACGATGCTCATGACTTTGGCGATGTTGAAAACAATGCTCAATATTTTATAATGCCTAAAAATACACAGGCAAATATCCGTACAAGTATGGAAAACGGAACATTCTTTGCATGCTCAAAAACATCAAAGAACGATTGGGAACTCGGCGACGGCTTTGAAGCTGAGGGACCGTTCCCGATGGTCAGCAGAGTTAATGTTGATAATGATACAAATCAGATCAGCATTAATCCCTATAATGCTCATACCGTAAAAATTGTTGCCGATGGTAACGTTATCGGCGAAAAGAGTGTTGCAAACGATAACGACACAATTACATTTGACCTCAATGACTATGAGGATCAGATCAATTCTTATGTTCGTATCTATATTCTCGGTAAGGGCGGAATCTGCTATGTTCAGCCGTTCCTTGTAACGAAAACCGAATATGCAAAATGTACAGTTCAGTTTAATATTCCTTATTCCGATACAACTCTCACTCTCAAGGATGAGCAGGGAAATGTTGTTGAACCTATTAACAATGAAAATTATTTCCGTGTTTCAGCAGGCAAGTATACCTACACTGTTTCTAAAAGCGGATATGAAACAAAGGTTGGAACAATAAATATCACACAGGCAACTGTTGATGCAGGATTACAGGTTAAAGTTGATATTGAGCTGATTAAGAATTCAGGTCCTCTTTCATTTACAAAACAAAACGATTTGGTTTATGGATTTAATATTCTTGAAGATATTACAGAATCTGTTAATCAATCAATCGGTTTGAAAAACGGAACTCATTTTGATATTGAAGATGTTTCAAAAGCTAAAACCGGCGATCAAATAAAGATTATTGATGACAAAACAGGAAATATTGTTAAAACATATACTGTTGTTGTATTTGGTGATGTTAACGGAGACGGAATTTATGACGGACGTGATGCAACATTAATCTTACTCATTATGAACGGAATGCTCACTCCGAGTCCGGCAATGAGACTTGCGGCAGACTGTAATCATGACAGTGTAATAAATTCTGATGACCTTGCAATAATAGAGCAGGCCGGATTACTTCTTTCGACAGTTTCACAAAATGAAAACATTCAAACTTCAGCAATATTTGATGAATACAGCAGTATAATATCTCAGGATATTTCGACTGAGGAAGAACCAAAATCCGATGATAAATCCGACATAAAAAATGAAGAAAAACCAACTTCAATTTTCAAAAAGTTTTATGAAAATGTAGTTTCATTTTTCAAATACATGTTTGGAATTTTATAAGAAAAAAATAAAGCAGATCAGTTTTTACGCCGATCTGCTTTATTTTTTTCTCCGATTATATCTATTCTTATTATAGCACTTATTAATGAAATCAGCGATAAAATTTCTGAAATCACTCCGGCTGTCGCTTTACAGCTGAAGTTATAAATCAACCAGAATATACTTGTCGGAACTGTTGCAAAACGAAGGTATTTTGTATTTTTAATTCCGTAAACGACAGTTGTTAAAAGCTTAGCAAAAATTATAATCAAACTCAAATAATTTTTCCATGTAAGAATACCCGAAACAATAAAAGCAATACAAAATATAATTTGAAACGGAAGAGTGTTCTTTTCTTTTTTTACAAGATATGAAAAAGTCAGATTTCTTATTGAGCTTATTATGTTCATAGCCATCCCGGTATATGTGCCGAGAAAAAAATACTGAAATGCAAAAAGCAATTCATTTGAAGTTTTAAAAAGCATAACACTTCTGTGCTTTTTACATTGATAAGCGGCAACGGAACAGGCAAGACCTGCAAATCCAAAAATCTGTGCGATTATAAATTTATCCATTTTCATACTCCTTTTACAGATTAGAATATTATCACATAATTAAAATTTTTTCAATATCAAGTTATATTTAAAATTTTACATATTGATATCAAAAAGAACTATTTGTGCATAGAATATAATTTTTAATAATTTTTAAAGAATTTCTTGACTATTTTGTTTAAAAGTGATATTCTATTCGGTGGGGGAAGAATTGGAGGAATTTCCATGCGTAAAATTAAGACCGTAATTCTCAGTGCAATAATGGCTTTTGCTATGATTGCTTACATCCCGGCAACAGCCTTTGCTTCTTCATACGATATAATAGGCAAATATGATTTTGATATCACAAATCCGTATGAATCAGTAGATTGGGATACTTGGAAGGCATATAAGGGTGCTACTCATGTCCATACTGTCAGAAGTGACGGAGATATTGAGCTTGACGACATGATTGAAAAATATTATTCTCTCGGCTACCAGGCTCTTGCTCTTACAGACCATGGAACTGTTAATTACTCTTGGACAAAGGATCAAACACGACTTTCAATTTTCGGATATCAGTATCTTTCACACGGAAATATTGATGAGCTTTCCGAAGAGAGATATAAGGAAATTACAACAGGCTCCGACAGAGGCGGCGACGGTATGACAGAAGTTCCTCTCGGTATTGAACTTAACGGCTCATCAACCGCAAAGTGTCATGTTAACAGCTATTATGCCGACTGTGGCCACGGTGATCTTGAGCTTGACGCAAAATGGCCGGAAGATGCTATTAAAAAGAGTCAGGCAGCAGGTGGAATATGTCATATAAATCATGTCGGCGAATGGACAGAGGGCAGACATGACATTAACACCTATAACGATGAGTTTGTATCAAAGTTTTCAAAGCTTTTCTTAAATTACTCGGCATGTATCGGCATGGAACTTGTTAACACAAAGGATAACAGAACTCACAATGACCGCTATCTTTATGATGAAACTCTCAAGCGTACCGCTCCTCTCGGAAGAAATATTTGGGGCTTCTGTGAAGATGATGCACATGACTTTGGCGATGTTGCAAACAATGCTCAATATTTTGTTATGCCTGAAAATACACAGGCAAACATTCGTAAAAGCATGGAAAACGGAACATTTTTTGCATGCTCAAAAACGGCAAAAACCGAACAGGAACTTGGTGACGGTTTTGAAGCACAAGGCGAATTTCCGATGATCAGCAGAATTAACGTTGATAAAGCAACAAATCAGATCAGCGTTAATCCGTATAATGCAAATATTGTAAAAATGGTTGCCGACGGCAAGGTTATTGCCGAAAAAAAGGTCAGCAGTGATAATGAAACCGTAACATTTGATCTTAATGAATTTGAAGATGAAATTGGCTCATATGTCAGAATTTATGTTCTCGGCGACGGCGGTATATGTTATGCTCAGCCGTTTCTTGTAAAAAAGTCTGATACAAAAACAAGCACGGTACAATTTATTCTCCCCTCAACCGATACATCTGTAACCGTTAAAGATTCAAATGGAAATGTTATCGAAGCTTGCAACTCGGATAATTATTATAAGCTCAGTGCAGGCAACTATACTTATACAGCTTCAAGAACAGGTTTTGAAACCAAAACAGGAAGCTTCAGAGTTTCTCAGGCTTCTGTAAATGCGGGACTTCAAATAAAAATAAATGTTGAACTCAACGCAGATATAGGTGTCGTAACAACAACATTTTATGTTCCTGAAACAATTTACACAAATCCTTCGACAAATTCATTTCAATACTATATTGACAGAGAAAATAAGATTGACGGATCACTCTTAAGCAGTGCAACAAAAACAACAGGTAATATTTTCTTCTATTGTGATAAAGCAACAGATGTCAGTATTTCTGTAAGTGATGCAACCGTCAGTTATACAAACGGAAACAGCTCATCAAACGGAACTCTTTCAACAGCTGTTTCATCCGGTAAGCTTTATTCATCACCTGCCGCAGGTTCCGGTAAAACAATTACTTGGACAGCAACATATACACTTAAAAACGGTGAGAAGAGATTGGCAAAAGCTTATTCATATGTTTACTCACCGAATACAAATGAAATCGGTGCAGGAATAAGACAGGCTCATACATACAGCACAGACGTTTTTAATCAGGGAATTCTTTATGCAATAGGATTTAACAATGTTACCGGCGGTTCATATATCTGTAAAAAGAATTTCTTTACTGATTTTGCTCCGACATCAAATACAGGCATAGGTGATTGGTTTACAAAAACCGCAAATGGCGGTGTTGAATACGGCAGCTGGAGTCATAAATCTAATGCAAAAGATTCTCACACCGTTAACGGCGGAACAGGCACTATATATGTTGACTCAAGCCGTGTAACAAATCTTAATCAAATTCCAAATCTTAAGATAGGCTATTGGCAGTGTGACATTGAAGGTGACGATGTTGCTTCAGGATATATCAAGCAGACCGTTGATGGCTCCACAACAACAATAACAAATCTTTCTGCTAAGGTTGGTTGCGCATATAATAACGGAATCAATTATCAGAACAAGATTGGCACAGAAGGCACAAAGAAACTTACAATTTCCGCTTATACAATCACACTTAGAGGTAAAAGACAAAATAACAATTATTATAATATAACCGTTAATGCGAATTATATAAATAAAAATTCGCTTAGAACTGCTTATAATGCCGCAATTTTTGCAGCTTATGATTCATCGAATTACGGCACCGATATTTTCAATGCTTATTCGGCTGCACTAATGAACGCCGGAACAGTTCTCGGAAATCCGTATGCAACATCAAACGATATATCATCGGCTTATGAATTACTTTCAAATGCAGTTGCAAATATGAATTAATAAAAATTGCTGTGACGAATAATTTAAATTTCGTCACAGCGTTTTTTATTTTATAAATTCAATTATTTTTTTTGCGTCGGAATAACCTGTTTTATAAAGCATATCAAGCGCCTCTTTATCTTTCGTAAGCGTACTCATTTTTCCAATACTTTCGGGACTGATAATTAAAACCTTACCCTCATTTCTCAGCCTTTTTGCATATTCCAATGCCTTTTCAACCTTATCTTTTCTGTTTAAAAGATCATTTGATATATTCGGATATTTCTTCTTTAAAGCATGACCGGCCATCTCATCAAGCTTAAAATTTCCAACATCGTTTAAAGGCTTTGTCCAAATAACAACGATTTTGTCGCACCACTTTTTTATTGCAAAATCAATCGGGATAGGGTCACTCAGTCCGCCGTCAAAATATCTGATATCATTTTCAACAGCAGGTGAACAAACAACAGGAATACAAGAAGAAGCTTTTAACATCCAATAATTATTTTTGCTCATATCATTTGCATTAAAATACTGTGCTCTTCCTGTTTTAGCATTCGTTGCAATAATATATTTTTCACATTTATTTTCTTTAAATTTTTCAAAATCAAATGGATTCTCACCGTTTTCTTTACTCAATTCCCCATAAACATAATCAAGATCAAGATAATATTTTTTATTTATAAAATTATCAACACTCATATATTCTTTTCTGAAAGGATAGTCATAATAAAAACTGTAATTTCTGCCTCTTTGTCCGGAAACATAAGATGCAAGATTTGCACTGCCGGCTGAAATTCCTATTACAACGTCAAATGAAATATTATTATCAAGACAATAGTCAAAAACACCTGCACCGTATATGTCTCTGAGACCGCCTCCGCAGTCAATAATACCAGTTTTCATTTCACAAATTCCTTTCGTCATTTTATATCTTTAAGATAATTGACATTTTCTGAGCGTTTTAATAATGTTGCAGTAGAAATAGGAGAAATAAACATAGTTTTTTTCTTTGATTTTTTTTTGCATGTTATAACAAAAGATTTAGGCAAATCATAGCTGACATTGATAACATTTCCGCCTTTTTGCATTGTCTTTAAATAATCCCTTGTAGGCTTTGAAACTGTTGTCGTGTCAAGATCAAATATTCCAATTATATCATCTTCAATTATAACTGTATCCTGTCCAAGATGAAGAAACATTTTACACTATCCTTCCATCACAAATTTCAAAAACCTTGTCGGAATTTATTTTGCTTTTATGAGATGGATCACAGCAGGTAACAAAAACCTGCCAGCCATCAAAAAATTTCATCAAATATTTTTGTCTGTTTTCATCAAGCTCACTCATAACATCATCCATCAGTGCAATAGGCTGTTCACCGGAAACATTTTTTAATATAGTCGCTTCTCCTATTTTTAATGAAAGGGCACACGAACGCTGCTGACCTTGTGAACCGTAGTTTCTCACATTCATTTCATCAAGATAAATTTCAAGGTCATCCTTATGCGGTCCGAATGACGTGGCTTGTCTTATAATATCCTTTTCATGATTTTCCGAAAGATATTTATATAAAATTTCAGACCACTCGACATTATTTGTTCCCGACTCTTTAAGCGAGTTTATATATGAAATTTTCATATTTTCCCGGCCGTTTGAAATTTCTGAATAAATTATCGGAGCTGAATTGCTTAAATCATCAAGATACTTTAATCTGTAATCAATAATTCTACCGCCGCATCGAGCCAATTCTTCGTCAAAAACAAAAAGCAAATCTTCTCCCTT
>CALBHM010000052.1 GCA_937892835.1 uncultured Ruminococcus sp.
AAAAAATAATGTCGCTTTCCGACGAAAAAAGCTTTAGCCTGTATGTTTCGATTCCGTTCTGCCCTACAAGATGCAATTATTGCTCGTTTGTTTCTCATTCGATAGCGCAGGCAAAGAAACTTTTGCCCGATTATGTCGAAAATCTCTGCAATGAGATTAAGCAGACGGCCGATGTCGCAAACGGTCTCGGACTGAGACTCGAATCAATCTATTGGGGCGGCGGCACTCCGACCACACTTTCGGCGGAGATGCTGGAGAAAATTTGTACAGAAATAAACAATGATTTCGATTTTTCACATATAAGAGAATATACAATAGAAGCCGGCAGAGCCGACACGGTAACACCCGAAAAGCTTAAGGTTATCAAGGCGGCGGGAGTAAACAGAATAAGCATAAATCCGCAGACGTTTAATGATGATGTTCTCAAGGCTATCGGCAGGAGACATACAGTCGACGATGTTGTTCGTGTTTTTAACGAAGCGAGAGAAATCGGCTTTGACAACATCAACATGGACTTGATTGCAGGACTAACCGACGATACATACGAGAGCTTTTGCAATTCCGTTGACCGTGCAATAAGCATGAATCCCGAGAATATTACGCTCCATACGCTCGCTTTGAAGCGTTCGTCAACCATCGTTACCCACGGCGTTGACGTTCAAAGCGGAGAAATTGCAAATAAAATGCTGGAATATGCTCAAAATCGGTTCTATTCCGGGGACTATAAGCCGTATTATATGTACAGACAGTCACGTTCACTCGGCAATCTCGAAAATGTCGGCTGGTGCAAGGACGGATTTGAATGTCTTTACAATGTTTTCATGATGGAGGAGTGCCACACGGTGCTCGCTGTCGGTGCAGGTGCGGTTACAAAGCTTAAAGACCCGAACAGCAGAAATATCGAAAGAATTTTTAATTATAAATATCCATATGAATATAATTCACGCTACGACGTAATTGCCGAGCGTAAGGAGCAAATAAAGGAGTTTTACGATAAGCTGAGATAAGAAGGTAGCAAAATGGCATACAGAACCTTAAATGATATAAACAAAAGTGTTGCTTCGGATGTTGAATCGTTTATCGAATCGGCAGAGGAGGGCTTTGACAGCTCTGTTTCCTCGCTGGTTGGTAATTTCATTTCCGATTGCGACTGTGATATCGTTCTGCTTGCCGGCCCCAGCTCATCGGGAAAAACCACGACGGCAGGAAAAATCGTCGAAAAAATCAAGCAAAGCGGCAGGAATGCCTATACGCTTTCCCTTGACGACTATTATCACAACGCCGCCGATATTCCTTTGACTGCAAAGGGCGTCAAGGATTTTGAAAATGTCAACGCTCTTGATATTGATTTGATTCACAAAAACTTCTCCGATTTGATTGAAAAAAGGGAAGCATTTGTGCCGGAATTTGATTTTATGAGCGGCACAAGGAAAAAGGAAATGAGGACCGTCAAACTGAAAAAGGACGATGTTATTATCGTTGAGGGTTTGCATGCGCTTAATCCTCTTATCACCCAAGGTCTTGATGAGAGCCATATTTACAAGGTTTATATCAGCGTTTCGTCGAGGGTTACGGATGATGAGGGCAGGGTGGTATTCAGCAAGAGAAATCTTCGACTTGTTCGCCGAATGATACGAGACTATCATTACAGAAATACGCCGGTCGAAAAGACTTTTTCACAATGGCCGGAGGTGCTTAAGGGCGAGGATAAATACATTTTCCCTTATGAAAAGAACGCACGCTACAGAATAGATTCGTTCCACCCATATGAATCGTGTATTTTTAGGAATGAGGCGGTGGAACTGCTTGATACGGTTGAAAAGAACAGTCGGTTTTATCCGCTCGCCGAACAGCTGAAAGAGGATTTTTCCAGGCTCAGACCGATAGACATATCTAAAATGCCGAATGATTCACTTTTAAGGGAGTTTGTTTGAGCTTGCGGTGCAAAGTCAGCAGAAATTATTCTCGGCTCCCCTGTAGGAGAAGCTGAATTTAGAATCAAATCAGTGTGTTTATATTGATTGTGAAAGAAAGTATGAAACTTTCCAAGCCTCCCCTTGAAGCAAGGTAGCGAAGCGGCGCGACGGTAGTGAATGAACGTCCGGTGGACGTTCAGAGCCGAAGCGTGACCGAGCCGCAGCGAGACGGGGGACCGCTTGCGGTGGTGGGGATTTAATAATCTGCCAATCAACTCTTTTAACTCCGTTGCCAAATGTTTTGAATTCTACTTCCCCCACACGAAATATTTAATAAATATGTTGATAAACAAGTAAAATTATGGTAAAATAAATTTCGCCGCTTTTTTCGGCGGCATCAAAAAAGTACAATTTCTTTCTTATATACATTTTGAACGGGAGGAAATACGATGGCTGAAGAAAAGTCAGGCGTAAAGAGTCAGTCGCTTCTCAGCGGCGCATTTATACTTGTTGTTGCCACTATTCTCGTCAAAGTTATCGGAGCACTGTTTAAAATTCCGCTTTCCATGCTCATCGGTGAGGTTGGACGTGGATATTTCAGCACCGCTTACGAAATATATACTCCGCTTTATTCAATTTCAATGGCAGGCCTGCCAGTTGCCGTTTCACGGCTTGTTGCAAAGGAACGTTCACTCGGGCATTTCCGTGATGTCAGAATGATACGGCGTGTTTCGGCTCGTCTCTTTTTGATGATGGGTATTCTCGGAACGGTTCTTTTGATGCTCGTTGCCTATCCTTATACAAAGTTTATCGTCAAGTATGTCGAGAATGTTTATTGCGTGCTTGCGATTGCACCGTCGATTTTCTTCTGCTGCTGCATGTCAACCTACAGAGGATATTATGAGGGTATGCAGAATATGCTCCCGACGGCGGTTTCCGAGGTTATTGAAGTCGTCGGAAAGCTTATAGTCGGACTTGGAGCAAGCTATGCGCTTCTCAAAAGTCAGCTTGCGAGGTTTGAAGCCGGCCAGCCTGTTTTCGGAGCGATTCGTGAAACGAAAGAGGACGCCCTTGCTGCGATTTATCCTTATGCGGCAACAACTGCGGTTCTCGGCGTTACCTCAGGCACGGTTTTGGGTCTGATATATCTTGTTATAAGGCATAAGATAAAGGGCGACGGAATAACCAAGGCACAGCTCCTTTCTTCCCCAAAACCGGCAAACGGTCAAACCCTTGCGAAGATAATTGTCATGACAGCCTTGCCGATAGCGGCAAGCTCACTTGTTACGAATATTACAAATCTTATTGATGCCGCAACAATTCAGGCTCGGCTCAAATATGCTGTCGAAAAGGCTCCGGATGTCATCTATTCCCTTTACGGAGCGGAATTTGAGGAAATGAAGGTTGCCGATTCACAGATCGTTAAGTATATTTACGGTATTTACAATGAGGTTCTTGATTTCAAGAATCTTGTTCCAACAATAACAATGACGCTCGGAATCAGTGCAATTCCCGTCCTTTCTGCGGCTTGGGCTAACCATCAGCGTCATAGTATTAAGGTGGCTGTTGAGTCTGTTATCAGAGTTACAATGCTTATCTCCCTGCCGACGGGCTTCGGCCTTGCTGCGGTTTCTTATTCACTTCTTGATATGTTCTATCCTGCCGCAACGGCGAGCATAGGCTCAACGATTTTGGCCGTTTACGGCTGTACGATATTCATTTTTGCCGTTTCTTCACCTATTACAAGCATGCTTCAGGGTCTCGGAAGAACCGATATTCCGCTGAAATCGCTTGTTGTCGGTGCGGTAATTAAGATCGTTCTCAATTTTATTCTTATCGGCAATCCGCACATCAACATCAACGGCGCACCTATCGCATCAATCGCATGCTACCTTGTTGTTGTTATTATCAATATGTACAGCATAATCAAAATTACGGAGGTTAAAATCAATTTTGCTTCCGTATTCATCAAGCCGTGTATCTGTTCGGCCATCAGTGCCTTTGTCGCTTTCCTGACAAATCTTGTATTCGGAAAGTTCCTCGGCAGCCTCGGCGATCCCGATAGCATGATAAACGGAAACACCGTAGCATTGATAATTGCAGTCATTGCAGCGGTCATTGCATACGTTATTACAATACTTCTTTTCAAGGGAATTTCCAAGGACGATCTTCTTATGATACCAAAAGGAGAAAAAATTGCCGAAACCCTTGAAAAACGTGGATTTTTAGGTTAAAATAGTATGGATATGAAAAACAAATTTGAGTTCAAAGAAAAATACAATATTTACGATCTCGTTGAGATTATGCGTGTCCTTCGCTCGGAGGGCGGCTGTCCTTGGGATATCAAGCAGACGCACGAAAGCATCAAGAAGAATCTTATTGAGGAGACCTACGAAACAATCGAGGCTATCAATAAGAAAGACCCGGATATGCTTCGTGAAGAGCTTGGCGACGTTTTGATGCAGGTTGTTTTCCATTCTCAGATTGAGGCGGAAAAGGGAGTGTTCGATATCGACGATGTTGCCGACGAGAACTGTAAGAAGCTAATTGAGCGTCATCCCCATGTTTTCGGCGAGGTGAATGTCAACGGCGTTGACGATGTGCTGACTAATTGGGATGCCATCAAGCGCAAGTCCAAGGGTCAGAAATCAACCTCGGAGGCTATTGACTCGATTCCGAGAGAGCTTCCGGCACTTATGAGAGCGACCAAGGTTCAGCATAAGGCGGCAAAGGCAGGCTTTGATTGGGATAACGTTAACGGTGCTCTTGATAAGCTCGCGGAGGAAATCGCGGAGCTTAAAGCGGCAATCGCAAACAACGATAAGGCAAACATCAATGAAGAACTGGGCGACGTTCTGTTCTCGGCTGTCAATGTTTCACGCTTTGTTGATACCGATGCCGAAGAATCGCTAACGGATGCGACCGACAAATTTGTCAGCCGATTTAAAACGGTTGAAAAGCTCGCCAAGGAGCGAGACATTGACATGAAGGAGTCCGATATTGAGACTCTCGACAGGCTTTGGGACGAAGCCAAACAGAAATAATTATTAAATGATAGCTTTGAGCAGTCGTGGTGCATCGGCAGTCTCAAAGATTTCATAATAAAAAACTGGAGGAATTACAATGAATAAGACAGAATTTATCAATGCAGTAGCCGCTAAGGGCGAGATGGACAAGAAGGCTGCCGAGAAGGCAGTTAACGCTGTTATCGCTGCAACAACAGACGCACTCAAGAACGGTGAGAAGATCCAGCTTGTTGGCTTCGGCACATTCGAGATCAGAGAGCGCTCGGAGAAGCAGGCTCGCAACCCGAGAACAGGCGAGACAATGACTGTTCCGGCAAGCAAGGTTCCCGCTTTCAAGGCTGGTAAGGCTCTCAAGGACGCTGTTAAATAATTCTCTTTTACTTCGATTGTATCGGGCAGGACAGATGCTTTTGTCCTGCCTTATCCAATTAAAAGGGAGGCATCTAATATGAGACTGGATAAATATCTCAAGGTTTCCCGTGTTATCAAGCGCAGAACTATTGCAAATGAGGTCTGCGACGCAAAGCATGTCCTTGTCAACGGAAAAATCGCAAGAGCATCATATGACGTTAAGGAAAATGACATTATCGAGATAACAATGGGATCAAATGTTACCAAAATACAGGTAACAAAGGTTACTGAACATGCCACAAAGGACGATGCGGCATTGATGTACAAAGTTTTAAATTAAATACTAAAGTATTTTTTATGCGCCAACCTCATATGTTTATATGAGGTGTTTTTTATGTCTGATGCATTGATGCATGATATCGTTATAGAAAATAGGCAACGTCTGAGCGCAACGGGAATACAAAACGTTGACAGCTATGAGGATGACTGTATAGTTGCGCAAAGCGAGTGCGGAGAAATTGTGATTAAGGGTCATGAGTTGAAAATCAGTCGGCTTTCTGTTGAAACGGGCGATATGACGGTTGACGGAAACATTGATTCTGTCAGCTATAATGCACCTAAGGTCAGCGGCAGCTTTTTCAGCAGGGTGTTCAAATGATAGAATATCTCCCGAAATCCTCCGAGCAGCTTTTAACAATAATTTATTCCATCGGGATCGGCTTTGCCCTCGGCTTTATTTATGAGATTTTGCGATTAATTTTTTATTTGCTGTCAGGAAGCGATAAAAAATTCACTCTTTTGAGGGATATAATATTTTTACTTTTCGTTCTTACCGTGACTTTCTTCTTTTTTCTTGTCCGATGTAACGGCAAAGTTACTTTTTATGCAGTGGTAGGCGAGGCGTTCGGAGGCTTTGCCGCTTTTAAGACGAGTGACCCGTTTATGTCGTTTCTTATAAGAAAAAGGCTGAGGAAACTCAGAAAAAAACTTGCGAAGCTTCACGATATCGGGCACAGAGTATCCGTTTTTACCGAAAAAATCATAAAGAAGCAAAAAAATATCGCAAAAGGCAAAAAAAATTCGGAAAATGACTTGCATAATCAACATGAAATAGTGTATAATCAATCCGTAACGGTGCGTCCGCTAAGTGATGAAACAGAGAATCGAGGTGACTGAAATGGCAGAAAAGAAAAAGCGCAAGCGTAGTTTTATTGTTTCGTTTTGTATAGTTGCTTTGTGCACATATTTCGCCATTTCATTGATAACCATACATAGAAATATAAAAGAAACCAAAGCTGAAATTGCCGATGTCAAGGCGTCTTACAATGAGCAGGTTGCCGAAAACAACCGAATCAAGGAGCACATTGACGGCGGTGAAATAGATGAATACGTTGAGAAGGTCGCAAGAGACGAGCTTGGATATGTGAAGCCCGGCGAGCATGTCTATTATGACGTCTCCGTGAATGATTAACGGTTCGGAAAAAAGAGGAGTACGCATTTTATGCAGTTGGAAGTTGGTTCAATAGTTGAGGGAAAAGTAACCGGTTTTACGTCTTTCGGCGCCTTTGTCGATCTTGACGGCGGCAAAAAGGGAATGGTACATATTTCCGAGGTCGCTACGGAATTCGTAAAAGACATTAAGGATCATCTTAAGGTTGGTCAGCAGGTAAAGGTAAAAATCCTTTCCATCGCAGATGACGGCAAGATAAGCCTTTCTATCCGAAAAGCAGTTGAACAGCCGAAAACCCAAAGGCCGAAGTCCACTCAGCCGAGGAGACCTGCGGCAAACGTTTGGCAGGGCAACAAGAGCACGGACAATCAGCCTCAGTCATTTGAAAGCATGATGGCAAAATTCAAGCAGGTTAGTGACGAGAAAATGTCGGATTTGAAGCGTGACTCCAAGCACGGCGGCGGATATAACCGTCGAGGTACAAACAAGCTGTAATGGTTATTTCAGGAGCAGGTTTCTGCTCCTGTTTTTATATTGGCAACCGCTAATTAGCTTGCAGCACAATTCTCAGCAGATATTTTGCTGCCGGAAACGCCAAAAATGCTCGTTAATACACAAAGTATTGCCTGCGCTTTTTGACGCTCCCAACAACAAACTTCTTGCTGATAATTGCACTTCAAGCTAACCAGCGGTCGCCGGACGGAATGAGTTAAGACTGAAAATGTTTGCAGCACAATTCTCAGCGGCTGACTTATAATCGGAATAGCGAAACATACAGGTGATAAAATTGAGAGAAATTGATGTTAAAGATATAAGCGAAGCTGTTGCGAAGCTTTGCGTCAAAGCGAATAAGCTCTTGCCGGATGACCTTGCTGAAACAATCGGCAAATGCCGCAGCTGTGAAAAGAACAGTCTTGCAAAGAGGGTTCTCGGCGATATTGAGGCCAATCTTGATGCGGCTAAGGAGCTTGACATTCCAATCTGTCAGGACACGGGAATGGCTGTTGTTTTCCTCGAAATAGGCCAAGACGTGCATTTTGTCGGCGGCAGTCTCAGCGATGCGGTCAACAAGGGCGTTCATGACGGCTATGTCAACGGCTATCTTCGTTGTTCCGTTGTCGGCGATCCGCTCAGACGTGTCAACACAAAGGATAACACGCCCGCTGTTCTCCATACGCACATTGTTGACGGCGACAAGGTGAAAATCACCGTTGCTCCCAAGGGCTTCGGCAGTGAGAACATGAGCTGCCTT
>CALBHM010000053.1 GCA_937892835.1 uncultured Ruminococcus sp.
CATTCTCATGTACCGTGACGGAATCGCAGACCTTATGCTGCATCCCGACGATGTTGACGAGGACTACATAAAGAGTGCAAAGGCTATCCTTATCAGCGGTACGGCACTTTCGCAGAGCCCGTCAAGAGAGGCCTGCCTCAAGGCTATGTACCTTGCCAAGAAAGTCGGCACAAAGATTATTTTCGATATTGACTATCGCCCGTACAACTGGAAGAATGCGGACGAGATCGCAATATATTATTCGATCGTTGCTTCCAACAGCGACATGGTAATGGGTTCCCGTGAAGAATTTGACCTTACGGAAGCTATTTCCGCTCCCGGCAGAACCGACAGAGAGACTGCCGAGCACTGGATGAAGATGGGCAACAAGATTGTCATCATCAAGCACGGCAAGGAAGGCTCAACAGCTCACACGGCTGACGGAGAGTATTCAATAAAACCGTTCCCGGTCAAGGCGTTTAAGTCCTTCGGCGGCGGCGACGGTTACGGCTCGGCATTCATTTACGGACTTCTCGAAGGCCTCGACATCATGGATTGCCTTGAGCTTGGCAGTGCATCGGCTTCAATGCTTGTAGCCGCTCACGGCTGTTCGCTCTTCATGCCGACGGTTGATGAAATTAAAAAGTTTATCAAAGAGGAAAAGGATAAGTACGGCGAAATGGTAGCCCGAGCCTAAATTTTGACGGATCTTTTTCCGTGATGCGAATTTAATCCCTCTCGGCATATAAGAATATTGCCTTCGAGGAATAAAATCCGCCTAACGAAAAAATTTCTCGCCAAAACGCATTTGAGCAGTTTGGCATAGCAAATTATACAGCTCCCGAACTGCAAAAGGCACTGTGAACAAAATTTCCTCAAATTTATTTAGAGGGTTGCTTGTATGACGGAATAAAATCCGCCTAACGAAAAAATCTCTCGCCAAAATGCATTTGGTTAGTTTGGTTTGGTAAAATGCATTTTGTTAACTTGATACAGTACATTTTTCGTTCGGAGAAGAAATCCCTTGGCTCCCCTGTAGGGGAGCTGGCACGACCTTGTGTCGTGACTGAGGGGTTCCCTTGAAAGTCTGCAAAATCCCTCAAGCGGAAGGCTGATTAATTTGCTGAAAATTTATAATTTTAACTCCACCCACACATCCTCAAAGAAAGGATCATAAGATATGAAAACAATCAGATTGACTGCCGGTGAGGCAATCGTCAGATACCTTGACAATCAGTACGTTGCCATTGAGCAGGACGGAAAGCTTATTGAAAGCAAATTCGTTGAGCTTTTCTATGCCATTTTCG
>CALBHM010000054.1 GCA_937892835.1 uncultured Ruminococcus sp.
AGGCGTACAGCTATTCAATGGCTATGTATATCAAGGTAGATCACCCCGATTATGATTGGAAACAGTGCATTGACGAAAGTCAGCGTATGATGCAGGGCCACAAGGGAGAGCTTTTTGTGCTTGACCTCAGCTTCCTCGGCTGGCTCATTATCGGCGCATGCTGCTTTGGCGTAGGTACATTTTGGGTTACGGCTTATATGGAGGCCGCACACTCTCAGTTCTATGAGAATCTCAGAAGAACGGAAGTTATGTACAACGTTGAAAATGCCGACCCTCAGTTTAACGCTTATAATTACAACGACCTGCAGAACTGAAAATAAAAACAATCCGCCTGTTTGAGATTTTTTCCGAGCAGGTGGATTTTTCTTTGCAAAAAATAATTATTGTGATATAATAATCGGCAGAATGAAAGAAAAGGTGATTTCGATGATACATGTAAGCAAACCGATGACCGACCTGCCCAAGGAGTATAAAACACCCTTGCAGGAGATGACATATAAATTTCTTGATGAAAACAATATTCCGTTCAGCCGTGTTGAGAATGACGAAGCTGTTACAATGGAGGACTGCATCGAGATTGACAAGGCTCTCGATATGAAAACCGTTAAGACACTTTTTCTCTGTAATCGTCAGAAAACGAATTTTTATCTTTTTGTTACGGCGGGCGACAAGCCGTTTGTGACAAAGGATTTCAGCTCGGCTCTCGGCATTTCCAGAGTGTCGTTCGCTTCGGCGGAAAAGCTTGACGAAATAATCGGTACAAAGGTCGGTGCAACAACAATTTTCGGTGTTCTTCGACCTGAGGCTGAGGATGTTCAGGTTGTTTTTGATAAGGTCGTATGCGAGGACGAATGGTACGGCTGTTCCGACGGTACTACGACGGGCTATATGAAGCTGAAAACCAAGGATATCCTCGAAAAGCTTCTGCCATATTCAAGGCACAGATACACGGTTATTGACGTGTAAATATTTGGAGATTTTTGCAAACCTGAGATTTGTCTCAGGTTTATTTTTTTATAAAAATTCTAATTGGTTTTTTGATTTCCTTACATTTCTTAATAACAAATAACGTTCCATGAGAATGTCCGTCCCAAAAAGCTAAAACTGAGTCCGAATATTCTATAATTTTAATGTTTCTTTTTAATGGTGCACTTCGCCCAAATTTATTATATTCGGGCAAAAATTCTCTTAAAGTAATATTGTTCCGTATCGCATATTCTTTTGCGCATCTGTCTATACCTATTGCACCGCCTGAGACAATTTCATCCACATCTTTTGGAAGATATTTTTCTAAATTGTTTACAACTAAACTTCGGGATCCTATAACAGCAATTTTCATATAATCACCTCAAATAGTAGATATACGGTATATCCAATATCGACATTATAACACATAAAAGATATAAAATAAACACACAATATAGTTGCTATGAGGTGAGTTTTATGGCAGTTAAGAGTGTTTCGATAAGAATTGAGGAAGAAATGCTTCGTAAGATAGGCTATGTTGCCGACTATGAAGGACGTTCGGTGAACAGCCATATTCTTGTTCTTATTCGTGAAAATATTAAGCAGTTTGAGGAACAGAACGGAAAAATCGAGGGCAACATTGACCCGAATATCAATGTGAAGCCCACCCGAAAATAAAATCCGACCCGAGAAACGTTAATGCTTCTCGGGCCGTTTTTTGTATTCAACTTATATCTCGCCGTCGGTTATGCGATCAATGAAAATTGTTTCACTTTCATAGGTGTCGGACTTGTTTTCGTCAATGACAATCAGTCTTCCGCCACGCTTGCCGCCGTAGGTGTGGTAGCCTGCGCCGGGAGTTTGAACAAGCTTGATTCCGTCAATATCCATTGTGAAAGTGTTCTTGTGGTCGTGACCGAAAAATGCGGCAACAATATCGCCTGTTTTCTGCCAGCTTTCAAATTGGGATTTAACCTTATTTGGGGGACAAGGGCCTTCAAGAAGCGCCCCATCGAGAAGAGCTCTGTCAGCGGAAATATAGAATTTTCCGTTGTGTTCAACCGAACCCGGGACATTTTCACCGACCTCGGTCAGCTTATCGTATTCCTGCAAAACGGGGATATGCTGAAAAAGCAGAGACGGAACGGTTTTTCCACCGTTTTTTGCCTTAAGCTCGGTTGCCTTTTTCTCGTACCATGCGATTTGATCGTCGTGAACAAAGCCGTAGCCCTCGTCCTTCATGACATTATAATTATCATCACGAACATAGTCGTTTGAATCAATGCACCAAATGTTCCATGCCGTTCGCTTACCGTCGGAGGAAAGAATCGGCAGATTGTAATTTCCGCAGCCGTGAATGTCCTCGTCATTCATTGTACCCCTGAAATTAGTGTATTCGCAGTAAACGCTGATTTGATTTTCTTTAGCGAGGCACGGGCAGGTCGGCTCGGCTTCGGCATCATGGTTGCCGAAAACGATTGCGAGCGGAATGTTCTTTTCCGCAATCGGCTCAACGATTTTCTTTATTGTTTTACGCATGTAGTCGTATGTGAATTCCTGCCAATATCCGCTGATGTTGTCGCCGCCGAAAACAACAAGGTTCGGCTTCGCAAGCTCCAAACAGCGTCGGATAACGTTGAGCGTTTCGGCGGACCTGTTTATCGGAATTGAGCGGTTCTCGTCATCGTCCATCTCGGGATCGACCTCGTGAATATCCGTCAGGTGAAGTATACGGAATTTTCCGTCCTCGCCGAAGCGGAGAGGTGATTGATTGTTTCTGATGTATTTATGTGAATTGGGTAGACCCTTTGCCATAACTGACCTCCGAAAAATTTTATTAAATATATAATAATCTTTTAATCCGAGGCTGTCAATAAAAAGCACCGACAAACCGTGATGATTTGTCGGTGAAATTTTAGTCAGCGTCAATTTCTGCTTTGTTGAAGATAAGAATAGCCTTAAACAGGTCACCGTCAACGGCAAGCTCAAATTTTCCGCCCTGAAGCTCGGTTAAGCTCTGGATAATCGAAAGTCCGAGTCCGTTGCCGTCGGTGTTTCTTGCCAAGTCGCCACGGGCAAAACGCTCCAAAAGCTCCTCGGGTGATGATTCGATCTTCTTTTCGGAGATGTTTTTCAGTTCAATTTTTACCTTGCTGTCCTCAATTTCTTCAACGGTCAGGTAAACTCTCGTGTTTGGCATAGCGTATTTTGAAATATTGCTCAGAAGATTTTCAAATATACGCCAAAGCTTTTGACCGTCGGCTGTTATATAGATATCGTCCTGCGGCATGTGATCTTCAAGCGTTAGATTCTTTTCTTCAAGTTTGGAACCGAGTTCATCAAGTATCTGTGAAATAAATATTCCGAGATTGAGACTGTCAAGATTTATTTTGACCGAACCTGTTGTAATCTGCGAAACATCAATGAGATTCTGCAAAAGATTTGTCAGACGCTTTGACTGTTTATTGATGATTTCATAGTATTCGTTCAGCTCGGCTTCACTGCATTTTCCGGAACGAATAATGTCCGTATAATTGATTATTGAGGTCAGCGGAGTCTTGATATCGTGAGAAATATTTGCTATAAGCTCACTTCTCATTTTTTCGTTTTTGTTCTTTTCCTCAAGTGCATTTATAACATCATCCTTGAGAGTAATGAAGTTATCGTTAATTGCCTTGAAATCGCCGAACATAACCTTTGCGTCAAGGTTTTCGCCATAATCTCCGTTGGCAAGTCTGTTGCCGCTTTCACGCAGGCGGTTAAAGTTGATTGCGATGACGAAGAGCAGTGTTCCGACAATGAATGCCATAGTGACTTGAATAAGTGCAAATGCAGGGAAGTTATAGGAAAGACCCCTGGACTTGAAGCGGAAATAGTTGAAGATTATGAGACCGAGATCCAAAGCTAAAACCGAACCGACGGTGATAATCAGCTTGCCGACAAAAGGCATTTTAAAATAGCCGCTTTTTTTACCGCCATCTTTTCCGCTGCGTATTCGTTCGATTGCTTTATAGATAAGAGTGTTTTTGAAAATATGGCCCGCCTTGATTCTGACGGCAAGAGAGAGAAAATAAATGAGCAATATGCAGAACACAACAAACGCAAGAATTGCACATGCCGCATTCCACAGAACAATATCATCCTCTTTTGTCTTATCGGCGGACATCAGCACGATCATGGAAATTACAAATCCGTTCATTGCAACGGTCAGAATTGAAAATAAATCGAACGGAATTTTGTCGATGAATCGCATATGACCGGGAGTGTAGTTGATGTTGACCATGAGCACGGCGACGATTGCCATGCCGGTAATCAGCGCAATGAACATGACGGCTATAATGAAATATTTGAGGCTGTTGGCCGTTTTGATAAGTCGAGCTGTCAGCCTAAATGTGTCATCTGCTGAAAGGTCTTTTTTTATCTTGATTTGTATGGTAACGGGGCGCATCCCTTTGATTGTGACATCATAGAAGCTTGTTGTTCTTGTCGTTTCAAAGCAGGTTTCCTCATTGAGACTGGCTGTAGGCTCGCTAAGAGAATACATTTTATTGTTTGAGGTTGCAACAATTATCAGATTTGTTTTATTGTGGTTCTGATATTTGTCACAAAGGGTTTTATATGTGATAGTGTCCTTTTCACTTTCTGCCCTTTTATTTTTGCTTTCGGTATAATTCGCCGTTGTGCTATTATCAATATCGCTTTCTTTCAGCTTGTTTTCAGCTTCTTTTTCGAAGGTTATCAGCACAAATTTTTCAATGTCGGTGTATTCCTTATCGACCTTTTCTTCCATCAGCGTGTAAAAGGTATCCTGAGTGGCGCCGACTTTATCGTAGAATCCGTAATCCGCCATATAGCTGACCTCAAGGAACATGGTAATAACTATCGTCATGCAGATGAGGTAAAGAACCACTGCCGTTATTTTATCCGACAGGGTTTTCAGTTTTATTTTCATCAGCGATCTCTCCTTTGCATTTTATATCCGTGTCCGTAAACGGCAACGATATAATGAGGATTGGCAGGATCAATTTCTATTTTCTCTCTTATGTGACGTATATGAACGATGACGGTGTTTTCTCCGCCGAATGCGCTGTCGTTCCATACGTTTTTGTAAATCTCTTTAGGTGAAAAAACACTGTCAAGGTTTTCCATAAACAGCTTAAGAATGGAGTATTCGATTGGGGTGAAGTTAACTTCATCGCCGTCAACAAGGACCTTTTTTGAAACATCATCAATGAGAATGCCTCCGTTGCGAAGATATTGACCGACGGGAGCTTTGCCAAGCTTAAGATAGCGTCTGAGCTGAGATTTTGCTCTTGCAACAACTTCAACAGGGTTGAACGGCTTGGTTATGTAGTCGTCTGCTCCGACGTCAAGACCGAGAATTTTGTCGTAGTCCTCACTTTTTGCTGTTATAAGGATAACAGGAACATTATATTTCTTTCTGATTTCAGCAGTTGCCTCAATGCCGTCCATCTGCGGCATCATGACATCCATAAGAACAAGCTGAACGTCGTTATCGGCCAAAAGCTCCAAAACCTGTTTGCCGTTATATGCTTCCAAAACATTGAAGCCCTCGGAAGAAAGATAAATATTTAATGCACGAACAATGTCCTTGTCGTCATCGCAAGCAATAATGTTAATCATATTTCGGGTACTCCTCTCCTATTCTGCGTAAATTATAGAATAAAAGAAAATAAAACACAATATTTTTTGCTAAATCTTAATCAAATCTTAAGGATTTGGATTTTCACGAGAAAAAAGCCGCCACGGAAGATGATCCCGTAGCGGCTTTTGAAGTTGATATCGGTAATTATTTTTTGAAAAGGCCTAAAAATCCGCCCTTTTTCTCCTCTTCGGAGGTTTCAATCGACT
>CALBHM010000055.1 GCA_937892835.1 uncultured Ruminococcus sp.
TGATGAGGAATTTCTGACCATCGAGCTTAACCTCACGCAGCCCGAAATAGCTGTCGACCTTATCTTCATTGAAGCGAAGCTCAAGGTCATAAAGTCTGCCTTCGCCGACTTCCCAAAGATAAGCTTCTTTAAGGTCAAGGTGAGCGGTTATAAAGCCGCCCTCGGTCTCGACGCTTGCCGCACCCATGATTCTCTCCTGATAGAGAGCGAGTGCCTCAAACTTACCTGCACCGATAACCTCAGCCTGAATGTCAACCGAGCAGTTTTCAACGTTCGGAAAAACTTTAATATTCTTGATTCTCGATTCGGGAACAAATTCAAGCCAAACCGTCTGCCAAATTCCTGTTGTTCTTGTGTAGTCGCAGTCGTGAGAATAGTATTCCTCGCTCTGCTTTCCTCTCGGCTGGAGAGGATTCCTTGTATCGTCCTCGGCGTAAACCGTCAAAACGTTTGTGCCGCCGTTGAGGTAGTCTGTTATATCAAATTCAAACGAGATGTAGCCGCCCTTGTGCGTGCCGACTTCCTTGCCGTTTACATATACGGTAGCCTTGTAGTCGACTGCGCCGAAGTGGAGAATTGTTCTCAGATCGGCAAATTTTTCGGGAACGGTAAATTCTCTCTGATACCAAACGGCATCCATAAAATCCTTGTACTCAACGCCCGAAAGCACACTCTCGGGGCAGAAAGGAACGTTTATTGTTCTTTCAAGCTTAGCCTGCGGCTCGTAATACTTCTTAGCAAGGCCGCTTCTTGACTTGTCGATTTCAAAACTCCACTTTCCGTTAAGGTTCAGCCACTCTCTGCGCTGAAACTGCGGATTCGGATGTTCGGGACGTGGTATATTAATCATATGATATATTCCTCCATAATTAAATTCAGTTTATCATACCATATAAAAGAGGATTATACAAGTAAATATATATAATTTTTACAAATTTATAAAGTTTGAGTGATACACCGAAATAAGAATATTAATTAGAAAAATTTTATTTTTCGGTGTATTTCTATTGAAAAAAATCGGACAAAATGATAGTATAGTATAAAACGGAGGGGTGCATATATGGAAGTTAAAAAAATGGAATCGCTCAAGGAGCTTTACAAAATCGGCAGAGGTCCGTCGAGTTCACACACGATGGGACCGGAAAAGGCGTGTAAAATTTTTCAAAAGCATAACCCCGAGGCCGACAGATTTGAAGCGATTCTTTACGGCTCGCTCTCTAAAACAGGTGTAGGTCACGGTACGGACAAGGTCATAAAAGTCACATTTGAGCCGACTCCGTGCGACGTTATTTTTAATAATGACGAAATTGAGCTTCCACATCCCAATACGATGGATTTGATTGCATATAAGGACGGCGTTGAAATCAAAAGAATCCGTGTGCTCAGCGTAGGCGGCGGAAAGGTTGAGATAGTCGGCTACAAGAATGTCGATCCTCCGAAAATTTATGATTTGTCCACTTTTTATGATATTGCCGAGCATTGCAAAAGGAATCATATGAGGCTATGGCAGTATGTTGAAGAGGTTGAAGGCATCGAGATAAGAGATTATCTCCTGAAAATCTGGAATCAGATGAAGCTGAGCATCCATATAGGTCTTGAAACAGAGGGCGTTCTTCCGGGTGGACTGAATGTCAAGAGAAAGGCAAAAAAGCTATATTCACATCAGCATATTGACGAAAGTGCACAGACTAAGGAAAACCGTGTTGTATCCGCTTATGCGTTTGCTGTCAGTGAGCAGAATGCGGACGGTGAGGTCATTGTAACCGCTCCGACCTGCGGCTCAGCCGGGGTTATGCCGTCGGTTCTTTATTATCAGCAGATGAAAAGGGGATACACAGATCTTGAAATAATCCGTGCCCTTGAAACGGGCGGAATAATCGGCAATCTGATCAAGACAAACGCTTCAATTTCAGGTAGCGAATGCGGCTGTCAGGCGGAGATTGGCACGGCGTGTGCGATGGCATCTGCTGCGCTCGGCGAGCTGTTTGGACTTGAAACGGACAAGATTGAGTATGCCGCGGAAATTGCGATTGAGCATCACCTCGGACTGACCTGTGACCCGATATGCGGCCTTGTTCAGATTCCATGTATCGAGCGTAACGCCGTTGCGGCAATGAGAGCTATAAACGCTGTCAGCCTTGCAAGTTTTTTGAGCGACACAAGGAAGATTTCCGTTGATGAGGTTATCGAGGTCATGAGAATGACGGGTAAGGATATCCCGGGACGATACAGAGAAACGGCCGAAGGCGGACTCGCAACATTGAGCATTAAATAAAATTTGTATATTTGTCTGCCGTAAAAGCTATTGCATTTATTTCTGCGGCATGATAAAATAGATATTACCATATGAGCGGCCGAAAATTCGGCTGCAAGAGAGAGGAGAAGCATTATGGCATTAAGTGAGAAGTTTAAAATTGAGACAAAGACCCCTAACCTCTATCTCAGCGGCTATAAGGGTCATTTTGTGGCGGGAAAAAACCACTTGAATTATTATATAGACATTACCTCGCAGAAATCATGTCTTTCCGAAGCTAAGGCAGTTGCAAAGGCGATCGCCCCGAGCTACAAGCTCCATACGGAGATCGATACAATCCTTTGCCTTGACGGCACAGAGGTTATCGGTACATGCCTTGCAAGCGAGCTGACGAAGAACGATCTTGCAAGCATCAACGCTAACAGGGCAATCAATATTCTTGCTCCCGAGTACACGGCAAGCAACCAGCTCATGTTCCGTGACAACATTGTTCAGATGATTCAGGGCAAGCAGGTTCTCATTTTGGCTGCTTCCGTCGTTACCGGCAGCACTGCTCAGAACGCATTCGAGGCTATCCGTTATTATTCGGGAACACCCGTCGGAATCGCTTCGATTTTTGCAACGATGAAGGAGTGCGAAGATTTTCCGGTCGTATCGGTTTTCGATCCGCATGACCTGCCCGAGTACGAGAGCCATTCCGCAATGGAATGTCCGCTTTGCAAGAAGGGCGAGCGCATTGACGCACTCATCAACAGCTTCGGCTGCTCGATGCTGTAAAATTGTTTATAATAAGTCTCCGTTATTACTTTGTAATGCATTGCTAAGCTTCATTGTTTTTCGGGGACTTATTTTTTGCGAAAAACTCATTAGTGAAAATAAAAAGGCAGTCTGCGAGGTTTATAATGCAGGCTGCCGATTTTTATTTAGTTTTACAGTCCGAGAAGCTCAAGAACTTTTTCCTTCGACATATAGCCGACTGCGGATTTGCTTGCCTTTCCGTGGTCGATAACAACCAATGTCGGAATGCTCGAAACATTGAAAATTGAGGAAAGTTCGGGTTCTTCATCAACGTTTACCTTGCCGACCTTAACAACGTCATCATATTCGTCCGCTATTTCTTCAATAATCGGAGCGAGCATACGGCACGGTCCGCACCATTCCGCCCAGAAATCGAGCAGAACCGGAATATCGCATTTGAGCACCTCCGGTGTAAAATTGTCCTTTGTGATCTTAACTTCGGCCATGATAAAAACCTCCTTAGTCCTTTGACTTATAATAAAGCATACAATGGCAAAAGCCTTCAAAATTCGGGTCTTCAATCTGCTTTCTGAATTCTTCACACATACACTTGTTTTCGGGTGTATGTTCTCTGCGGCAGGGGCAATAGCCGCCTGTGCGTTTGAGACCCTCTTTGACTACCTTGACGATTTCTTCGTCGGGATTGAGCGTTACTTTCATAGCAGAACCTCCAATCCTTGAAATGTTTAATAAATCTCTCTGCCCATCAGAACGCCCATGACGGAAGCCATCATGAGACCTCTTGTCCAGCCGCTCGAGTCACCGAGGCAGTGGAGACCCTCAACGTTCGTGTTGAAGTGCTCATCCATCTTGACTCTGTTGCTGTAGAACTTAAGCTCGGGTGAGTAAAGAAGAGTTTCGTAGGAAGCAAAGCCGGGAGCAACATGGTCAACGGCCTGAATAAAGTTAATGATATTGGTCATGGCTCTGTAGGGCATTGCGGCCGTGATATCGCCTGCAACCGCATCGGGAAGCGTGGGCTTGAGGTTGGACTGCGAAAGCTCCTTTTCCCATGTGCGCTTACCGTCAAGGATATCTCCGAAACGCTGAACGAGAATGTGACCCGTACCGAGCATATTTGTCAGCTCGCCGACCTTCTGAGCGTAAGCGATAGGCTGGTTGAACGGATAAGAGAAATTGTGGGAGCAGAGAATGGCAAGATTTGTGTTGTCACTCTTAAGCTCCTTATATGAATGACCGTTAACAACGGCAAGGTTATTGTCATAATTTTCCTGGCTGACGAAGCCGCCGGGATTCTGGCAGAAGGTTCTGACCTTGTTCTTGAACGGACGGGGATAGCCGATGAGCTTTGATTCGTAGAGAACGTCGTTAACCTTCTCGATAACCTCGTTCCTGACCTCGACTCTTACGCCGATGTCAACTGTTCCGGGCAGATGAGCAATATCATGCTCGCCGCAAATCTTTTCAAGCCACTCTGCACCTCTGCGTCCGGTTGCAATGATTGTGTTGTCGGCTCTGATCTCCATTTCAACGCCGTTGTTGTTGGAAACATAGATGCCCTCGCACTTCTTGCCGTTGAGGATGATGTTGGAGCACTCATAGCCGAAGAAAATCTCAACGCCGTTTGCGATAAGATATTTTTCGATTGCAAGGTAGATGTCCTGAGCCTTTTCGGTTCCCATATGGCGAATCGGGCAGTCAACAAGCTTCAGACCGGCCTGAATTGCACGGGTACGAATCTTTCTGACTTCCTCTGTATTTCCGACACCCTCAACCTTAGTATCTGCACCAAACTCAAGATATATACTGTCGGCATAGTTGATAGTTTCCTGAACAAGATTTTCGCCGACAAGATTCGGAAGGTCTCCGCCGACCTCATAGCTCAGCGACAGCTTGCCGTCCGAGAATGCACCGGCACCTGAGAAACCGGTTGTAATGTGGCAATACGGCTTGCAATTCATACATTTTTTAGTCTTTGCCTTGGGGCAATGTCTGTTTTCGACCGACTGACCTTTTTCGACAATGACGATCTTTTTCTTGGTGCCCTTGCGAAGCATTTCGATAGCCGTGAATATGCCGGCAGGGCCTGCTCCGACGATTACAACGTCTGTTTTCATATTCCTGATACCTCCGAAAAATAAAAAGCCGAACATTTATCGCAATGCGATCGATGTTCGACGGACGGGATTTTTGCTCCCGTATCAATCTTATTGCAATCTATTATAACGCTTTGATATATTATTGTCAAGTCTGCGAAATGCCCATTAATATTGCAATAATGTATAATATTTTTTATATGCAGCGTAAAATAAAAGCTCCACTTCAATTAGCAATGACGTGGAGCGATTTTTATATTTATTTAATGTCCGTTACGCTGTAGCCGAGGTTTTCAACCGCAGCTTTGAGCGTCGAATTGTCGACGTCCTTTTTGAGCTTTACAACAGCTCTTTTATTCTCAAGGTCAACCTTGGCGTCGGCGACTCCCGAGACGGAAGCGAGTGCCTTTTCAACCTTGGCGGCGCAGTGCATACAGCTCATGCCGTCGATATAAACTTCTTTTGTGATTTTTTCTTTGCCGAATAACATATGGAGTCCTCCTTATTTTTTCGACCCTCTCAGACGGAGGGCGTTGATTATTACCGTGAAGCTCGAAAGCGTCATAGCAAGGCTTGCTATCATCGGATTGATCGTTATATTGAAATGCTTGAGTGCACCGATTGCAATGGGAATCATCAGGCAGTTGTAGAAGAAAGCCCAGAAAAGGTTCTGTTTGATGTTTCTGACTGTTGCCCTGCTTGTCCTGATAAGCTCGGGAATCTTCATCAAA
>CALBHM010000056.1 GCA_937892835.1 uncultured Ruminococcus sp.
TTTTGACAAAGTCGGCGAATTGGTTTTGGAGGTTGAGGGGCGGTGTCAATACATCGATATCCTTTAATAAAAAAATCTTAAATTCAGCAAAAGTTGAACCCGAGCCTAACTTCGGATATTCTAATGTGGTTTTTTCTCTCATAAAAGCTTGCAAGAACTTCGTATTATATATTTTCCTATCAGGCGAAATACATAAAACTCGACCATCCTTGTAATAAAACGGTTCATCTGTATCAACCATCCATACTTGCCCCTTATTACATATTGATGGCATTAATAAATCTCCTATATGTGGTTTTGTTTCATCACCGGCAAGTCTTTTGTAATGTTCATATGAAATATAATAGCATTCTGAAGGCTTATGACCATTTGCAAGTTCTCCTATTTCTGTTCCACGATAAAATGGAACACCATTTTCAACGAACTCTGTAGTGAATACTCTATGGCTTGAACCAACTTTTGCAACATCACCCAACTTTTTTGTAGGATACTTGTACTTTGATGTTGCTATATCCCCAAACATCTTCACAAATTGTGATTTGACGAGTAAATCAAGTTTTTCAAGGATAGTATTGCAAAGGTCTATTGTGTGGGTTACTTTGTCGAGATTTGAAGATATTTCTTTCTGTTCTTCAAAAGATGGTAACATAAACTCAACTTCTTTTAACCATTTAAAATGCCGATTATATCCTGTATTAGGTATGTCTGCTGCACATAGACGGTAAAACAAATACTTTGTATTAACATCATTTCTTTTTGCCTTAAGCAGTTTTACACCATCTGCCCCTAAAAAGCATGGCATATCCACATATTTCAATACACGAGTATGATCACCAAATATTATTGCAGGTACATTTTCATAAATTCCCTCTTTCTCGCACGTATATCCAGATATATATTCTTGACCTTGATCAAAAATAGGATACTCACCATACTTTTGATATTCGCTTGTTGGGATTTTTGTCCCTAATCTTGTAACATCATAAAATATATCAAGCAATTTACTCATCCAGCAATCCCCCCAACTCCGACAGCACATCGCCAAGCTCCTTATATAAGCCGTTAATATCTGCCATTAGCTCACTTGTCGGAGGATATTCCACAGCAACATACTCGGTTTTCTTGTATTTATTGATTGAAAGGTCATAATCATTATCAACGATTTCCTGTTTCGGAACGAAAAAGCTCTGCTCGGTGCGCTCTCTGTCCTTTTCGCCGTCAATGTTGTGGAAACGGGCGATAATGTCGGGAATATCATTTTCGGCTACTTCCGAACGCTTATCATCAAGTGAAAAGCCATCGGCTTTCATATCGTAGAACCAGACATTGTCCGTTCCGCCTGCATCTGTCTTAACAAATACAAGAACGGCTGTGGAAACACCCGCATAAGGCTTGAATACGCCGCTCGGCATCGAAATGACAGCTTTGAGCTGATGATTTTCGATAAGCTCCTTACGAATAGATTTATGAGCGTTTGATGAACCGAATAGCACGCCATCAGGAACGATGCAAGCACATCTGCCGCCCTTCTGTAAAAGGCGAAGAAACAGTGCAAGGAAAAGAAGCTCGGTTTTCTTTGTATTTGTAACTGCTTTTAGATTATCGTTTATGCTCTCTGCATCAACAGACCCCTTGAACGGCGGATTTGCCAAACATACCGTGAATTTTCCAGTGACGTTATTCTGCTTTGAAACGCTGTCTTTATAGTCAATATCAGGATTTGTTATTGAATGAAGCATTAAGTTCATTGCAGAAATACGAAGCATAGTCTGGTCAGTATCATACCCGGAGAAAGTTTTTGAACCGAAGTTTTCCCACTGTTCATCAGTCATTATATCCTCATAATGCTTTCTGATATACTCCGCTGCTGACACAAGAAAACCGGCTGTGCCGCAAGCAGGATCACATATTATATCATCGGGAGTAGGTGCGATAAGCTCGACCATCATTTCACGTATATGCTTTGGTGTACGAAACTGACCATTCTGACCTGCCACCGAAAGCTTACCAAGCATATACTCATAGAGATCACCCTGCATATCAAGATCAGCAATATCATGCTCATAAAGATCATCAAGACCTGTGATTATCTTCTGAAGCACCTGTGGATTTGGAATAACAAAAACGGCATTATCCATATAACGTGTGAATGCGGTCTGTCGGGTTTTAGTGCTGTCATTGTCAGGCAACTCGATAAGTTCGCCGTTTGCATCAAAATCAGGAAGTTTCCCGTATTTCATTTTCTTTACCGCAGGAAAAACACGCTGTGAAATAAGCTCATATATCTCACGGGGATCTCTGTTCTTGAACTTGCTCCAACGCATAGACTGACCTATCTCTGACTGCGGAAAGACATAGTCACCCTTTTCGCCTGTCATATTAGCAAATTCTTCCTGTTCCAGCTCCTTTTCGTCAAGCGAACGTATGAACATAAGGTATGTAAGCTGTTCAATTACGGTAAGCGGATTGGTTATTCCTCCTGCCCATATATCTGTCCAGATCTTGTCAATTTTATTTTTGATAACTCCTGTAACCATTATTTATCCTCCGTTAAATCACTTTCCCGTAAACAGAAAATCATAACTCAAATCAAACGCCTCAACGATTCGGTTAAGATCAGAGAAATTCAATCCTCGTTTTGAAGCATTTGGTATAGATTTATTATATAATCTCTCAATTTTTTTACTTGCCAGTTTAATTCTGATAAGTTCTTCCTGCCCAATGTTGACTTTTTCAAGGTTATTCATAATAATATAAGATATTTTTACTTGTAAAACCTGATATCCTGCATTAGACGGCAGCTTGTTCATAACACCGAGCAGATAATCCTTCACGCCAATTTTGTCAATTATATCAACTGCTTGATCCTCGGTATTAAATTCCGTTTTGTCTAAAAGATAGTCAATACTGCAGCCCAGATATTCCGCTACAGCTTTTAGCTGAGCTTCACTCATACTCGTTCCATTTAGGAAACTTGCTATATTATCTGGGTGCGACTTAAATATCCAATATATCTTGCGAAATACATTTGCGTCATCAGGAATTTCCGCTTTAATATCAGCAGAACCGGGGCGTTCATCAAGGAAATAGTCAACAGGTACTTGAAAATATTCTGAAAGTTTTTTTAGTGTATCAGAGTTTACGTTTGCTCCTGCTTCCCACCTTTTCAAATTTCCTGAACTTAATCCGAGTTCCTTTAGAATAGGAGATGGCTTAACATTTCTCTCCGCACACAATTCCATAAATTTGTCATAAAACACAAAAATCACTCCCTAAATATGTACATTACACAGAAAATGTTATATAATAAACTTAATAGTGCGTAATACGTCTTGACAATCTCACTAAAGTGAGATATACTAATCTTCAGTAAGACACAAAGTGAGATTTGTGATTTACTATTTAAATTATATCACATTTTTAAGAAAATTACAAGGAGGAATTTGTATGAATTATACTATTACCCCGCCCAAATTCACGGGCAGAAATGTACCGCTTATGGAAATTGCACAGGCTACGGGCAAGAGTGCCCAGTTTCTCAGAGTAGGGCTTCAGCGTGGCATACTTAAGTTTGGATTTGCTTACAAAAACGATGGTTCCAGCGAATACAGCTATTATTGTCCCGACAAAAAAGTATGGGAAGAACTTGGCTATTTTGCGGAAGTAGCTTCTACAGGAACGGACGGTGAATGAACGCTATGACGCTTGAAGAAAAAATGACCGCCCCGAACTCATCTGTTGGCGCAGATGCGGAGCAGTCAGGCAATAACACCAATACCATTATAACAGATACAAACGATAACTTCAATATCTGTGATGAAAGTTTTCGCCGTATGCAAATGAACTTCTTGCGTGAGCTTGATTCGTCCTACATAAAAACCGTGTCTATGAGTGAACTTTATGAAAGAGTCTTTTACAGTAATCCGCCTATCATTGACGGCTTGCTGTACTCGGGAACGTATCTTTTTGTAGGAGCTCCAAAGCTTGGAAAAAGTTTCTTTATGGCACAGCTTGCATATCATGTCAGTACAGGAACACCGCTCTGGAACTATCCGGTTCGCAAAGGTACTGTTCTTTATCTTGCTCTCGAAGATGATTACCGCAGACTGCAAAGCCGATTATACAGAATGTTCGGAACGGAAAGCACAGATAGGTTATTCTTTGCAGTTTCTTCTCATCAGCTTGGTAAAGGATTGACCGAGCAATTGAGCGGATTCATAGCAGAGCATAAAGATACCGCACTTATTATAATAGATACCTTGCAGAAAGTGCGTGAAGCATCGGGTGAATCGTTTAGTTATGGAAACGATTATGATATTATTTCACAGCTTAAAAAATTTGCAGATGCAAATAAAATCTGCCTGCTGCTCGTTCATCACACACGCAAGCAGAAGTCGGACGATAACTTTGATATGATCTCGGGAACAAACGGACTTCTCGGAGCAGCAGACGGAGCGTTTCTTCTGCATAAGGAAAAACGAACTTCCGATAAAGCAGTGCTTGAGATTTCAGGACGTGACCAACAGGATCAGAAGCTTCACGTTGTTCGTAATCGTGAAACTCTTGCATGGGAGCTTGAAAAAGCAGAAACCGAACTTTGGAAAAGTCCGCCCGAACCGATATTGGAAAAGGTAGCGAAATTCATAAATATCAATAATCCCGAATGGCAGGGTTCCCCAACAGAATTAGTATCTGTACTTGGTATTGATATTAAGCCAAATACACTTACACTGAAACTGAATGTTAATTCAGGTAAACTATATAATGAATATGGGATACGTTACGAAAGCAAACGAACTCACAGTGGACGTTTTGTGAGATTTTTGTTGGAAAACAAAAACAGCCGTGACGATGCGTGACGGTCGTGTCGATGTTTTTGAGAGTGGGTGCGGTATCAAAAAGACCGTCACCATCGACACGCATCGTCACGCACTCGGAAAAGCGACAGCTTTTCATCGCTTTCCGCAGAAAGCGAAATCCCCCTCGGAGAGCCCCGAACTATTGGATAATGGAGTGTGCGGAATGTCCAATAGTACCTCGGGGTTACTCTTGGAAAGAGTAACAGAACCTTACCTGCACACTTCCGAAAATTCACCCGAAAGGAGACTCATAAAATGACAGAAAAAAGGATATCCAACGAAGTTGGAAAAGGCAGCCTTGCACACAACAACAGGATGTTCACTGCAAAGAATATTGATCCGTCACGCACACCGCAAAATGTTGTGTTAGTCCGTATTCCTTTAGAAGAAGCATATAAGAAACTTTTTGATTCGGCAATAGAACGTTATAATAAGAAACAGTCACGAAAATGCCGAAAAATACAAACTGACTATTTTACTCATTTGTTCAATCACAAGATTTGCGAATATACCATTATTGGAAATAACAAGCAGAAGAGCTTTTACGAGGATATTGTTCAGGTTGGGACAATGCACGATACAGGCTGCGGAACTCCCGATGCGGAAATCGCAAAACAATGTTTGCAGGAATATATGGAACACTACCTGAAAAATAATCCTAACTTTTTTGTATTCAATGCAGTTATACATATGGATGAAGCAACACCGCATCTGCACATTGATTACATTCCTATAGGTCATTACAAAACAGGGATAGATACCCGTAATGCTATGGCTCGTGCCCTTGAAGAAATGGGTTATACGGGAATTGATGCAGCCCCTAAATGGCGAGCCAATGAACGTTTGGTGTTTACTGAGATATGCGAATCTCACGGTTTTACTATAGCACCTCCGGAGGAAAGCAGAAAGCATAGCTTTACCTGTGAAGAATACCGTGAGATACAGGAAGAGAAGAAAAGACTGAATGAAAAATTAAAGCCACTTCGTGAAATGGAGCTCGTCGCAGATGAGTGCGTGATTGTCGGCAAGAAACAGCTCCTTTCACATAACATATCAGTATCGCCCGAGGAATTGGAGCAGCTTGAAATGCAGAAAAAAGCTGTTGCAGTCCAAGCGATAGATAATAAGCGTGAAAATGAAAACATTGAGCAGCGCAGGCGGTTTCTTGATAAACGTGAAGCTGATTTTGCCGTCAA
>CALBHM010000057.1 GCA_937892835.1 uncultured Ruminococcus sp.
AGTATTCAATCAGAGAGTGCAAGGAGCGTGATGCGAGTTATTCCGCACCCATGCGTGTAAAGGCACGTCTCCTCAATAAGGAAACCGGCGTCGTAAAAGAGAGCGAAGTCTATATGGGTGATTTCCCGATAATGACGGACAGCGGTACGTTTATCATAAACGGTGCCGAGCGTGCGATTGTTTCGCAGCTTGTTCGTTCGCCGGGCGTATATTACGATATGACCCATGATAAGACAGGTATTGAGCTTTATTCAAACACCGTTATCCCGAACCGAGGCGCATGGCTCGAGTACGAGACCGATGTCAATGATCTTTTCTATGTTCGTATTGATAAGAACAGAAAGATCTTCATCACAACCTTTATCAGAGCTTTGGGTCTCAGCTCAAATACAGATATCCGTGAATTCTTCGGATATGATCCTCGCCTTGAGGCTACGCTTGAAAGAGATGAGACGCAGAACACGGAAGAAGCTTTGATGGAAGTGTTCAAGAAGCTTCGTCCCGGCGAGCCTGCAACTCTTGAAACCGCACAGACTCACCTTGACAATCTGTTCTTTGATCCGTACCGTTACGATATTTCCAGAGTCGGCAGATACAAATATAACAAGAAACTTTCTTTGTTTGACCGTATCGTAGGCGCAACGCTTTCGCAGCCCGTTATCGCACCGCTTACCGGTGAGCTTCTCGCCGAGGAGGGTGAGGTAGTTTCCAAGGAGAAGGCTATTGAAATCGAGCAGGCCGGCGTCAATGTTGTATTCGTTAAGGTTGACGACGACAAGGAAATCAAGGTTATCTCAAACGGCATGGTTGACATCAAGCCTTATTTCCCACAGTTCACCGAGGAGCAGCTTGACGAAATCGGCATCAATGAGAAGGTTTCATTCTCGGCTCTTAAGGAAATTCTTGAGGCTGACGTTGAGGACGATAACGCACTTCTCGGACTTCTCAAGGAGCATTGTGACGACCTCATTCCGAAGCACATCACAATCGACGATATTTTCTCATCAATCAACTACGTTAACTCCATTGCTTTCGGCATCGGCAAGACGGACGATATCGACCACCTCGGTAACCGTCGTATACGTTCCGTAGGCGAGCTTCTTCAGAACCAGTTCAGAATCGGACTTGCAAGAATGGAAAGAGTCGTTCGTGAAAGAATGACCCTTCAGGCTCAGGAGGACGACGACAAAATAACACCGCAGACCCTTATCAACATTCGCCCCGTGCTTATGGCGATCAAGGAATTCTTCGGTTCATCACCGCTTTCACAGTTCATGGATCAGACAAACCCGCTTGCCGAGCTTACTCATAAGCGCCGTCTTTCGGCTCTCGGCCCCGGCGGACTTTCCCGTGACCGTGCAGGATTCGAGGTCCGAGACGTTCACTACAGCCACTACGGCCGCATGTGTCCTATTGAGACTCCCGAAGGTCCGAACATCGGACTTATCTCCTATCTTGCAACCTTTGCAAAGATAAACAAATACGGCTTTATCGAGGCTCCGTACAGACGAGTTGTTGACGGCAAGGTTCTCGACGAGGTTGTTTACATGACAGCGGATCAGGAGGACGAGTTCATCGTTGCTCAGGCTAACGAGCCGCTTGACGAGGACGGACATTTCGTAAGACGTAAGGTCATGGCTCGTTACCGTGACGAATTCCACGAGATTGACAATTCAAGAGTCAGCTTCATGGATGTTTCGCCGAAGATGCTCGTTTCCGTTGCTACAGCAATGATTCCGTTCCTCGAGAACGATGACGCAAACCGTGCCCTCATGGGTTCAAACATGCAGCGTCAGGCAGTTCCGCTTCTCCGTACAGAGGCTCCGATCGTCGGAACAGGTATGGAATATAAGGCAGCCGTTGACTCAGGCACAGTTGTTCTTTGTAAGAAGGACGGTGTTGTAGTTCACGTCAATGCCGATTATGTTGAAATTCAGACGGCAGAGGGTATCGACAGATACAACCTTACAAAGTTTATGCGCTCCAACCAGGGCACATGCATTAACCAGAAGCCGATCGTTGATCTCGGTCAGCAGGTTAAGGCAGGCGACGTTATTGCCGACGGCCCGGCAACGGATCACGGTGAAATCTCCCTCGGTAAGAATGCCCTTATCGGCTTCATGACCTGGGAAGGTTACAACTACGAGGATGCCGTTCTTATCAACGAAAAGCTCGTTAGAGATGATGTTTATACATCAATCCATATAGAAGAATTTGAAATTGAAGCAAGAGACACCAAGCTCGGACCCGAAGAGATCACAAGAGATATCCCGAATGTCGGTGATGACGCTCTTAAGGATCTCGACGAGCGAGGAATTATCCGTGTCGGCGCAGAGGTTCGCTCAGGCGATATCCTCGTCGGTAAGGTAACTCCTAAGGGTGAAACAGAGCTTACTCCCGAGGAAAGACTTCTCCGTGCAATCTTCGGCGAGAAAGCTAAGGAAGTCAGAGACACTTCACTTCGTGTTCCGCACGGTGAGTACGGTATCATCGTTAATGTTGAGGTGTTCACAAGAGAAAACAGCGACGAGCTTAGCCCCGGCGTAAACAAGGTTGTTCGCTGCTACATCGCTCAGAAGCGTAAGCTTTCTGTCGGCGATAAGATGGCAGGTCGTCACGGAAACAAGGGTGTTGTTTCCCGTATTCTTCCGCAGGAGGATATGCCGTTCCTTGAGGACGGTACTCCGCTTGACATCGTTCTTAACCCGTTGGGCGTTCCGTCCCGAATGAATATCGGTCAGGTTCTTGAGGTTAACCTCGGATTTGCCGCTAAACATCTCGGCTGGAGAGTTATGACTCCCGTATTCGACGGCGCACATGAGTCGGATATCAAGGAAATGTTCCACGACCTCGGTATTCGTGAGGACGGTAAGTCAATCCTTACGGACGGACGTACAGGACGTAAGTTCGATAACCCCGTAACAGTCGGTATCATGTATTACCTCAAGCTGTTGCACCTTGTTGACGATAAGATTCATGCCCGTTCGACAGGCCCGTATTCACTTGTTACTCAGCAGCCTTTGGGTGGTAAAGCTCAGTTCGGCGGCCAGCGTTTCGGTGAGATGGAAGTTTGGGCACTCGAAGCTTACGGCGCAGCATATACACTTCAGGAAATCCTTACAGTCAAGTCAGACGACGTTGTAGGACGTGTTAAGACATACGAAGCGATTGTTAAGGGCAACAACGTACCTCAGTCGGGTATTCCGGAGTCATTCAAGGTTCTTGTTAAGGAGCTTCAGTCACTCGGACTTGATGTCCGTGTTTATGACAAGGACGAGAACGAGATTGACCTCAAGCAGAATTTTGACGATGAGCTTGGATTTACTTCCTCCGACGATAAGGCGTTCACCCAGGTCAATGACATGGAGGGCGCAGAGGGCTATGCTCTTGAAGATGAAGAAGGCAACCTTATCGAGGATGAGGATGACGAAGACGAATCCTTTGACGATATCTTTGAGGACGTAAACGATATGTTCTCGGATG